>JANOGO010000031.1:0-18148 GCA_031406045.1 Pseudomonadota bacterium | reverse complement strand
GCGCGGGCGAGATGCTCGGCTTCGCTTACGTTTGAAGACTTGCCGCAACCGGCCAGCAGTAACGCCAGCGTTGCCGCGAGGCCAAACATGACAACCGATCGGCGTTTAACGTTATTCATAGGGGAATGATTCATCATTTTTTGAGTTGATCCAATAATTCGCGCGCGGCGGCTTCTTCCGAGAATTTCTTACCGCCGGCGAGCACTTTTTCGAGCAGCCCTTTGGCTTTATCGCGCTCACCCGACTTGGCAAACGCTTTGGCGAGATGGAAGGAAATTTCCGGGCTGTCAGGCGCTTGCGATGCCGCCGATTGCAGCAACTCAACTGCTCGCGCCGTTTTGCCTTCGTCGAGCAACAACATCGCCAAGGTATCTTCGATCGCCGGGTTTCTCGGCTGCAACGCATAGGCTTGTTCGGCGTATTTCATCGCGCGCGGATCTTTGATTTGCTGCAAGGTCCAGGCAATGTTGTTCAGCGCAAGCAGGTTTTTCGGATCTTTCTCGAGAATGATCTGATAGTTTTTAGTAGCTTCGAGGAATTGTTCTTTTTTCATCTGCAAGTCGGCGAAGTAAATGCGCACCTGCAAATCGTTCGGATTATTTTTCAAGTGATTCTCGATCACGGCGTCCGAAGCGCCTTTGCCCGCGAGGTTTTGCGCGTTGTGCAGTTTGATCAAAATCGCGCCGGTGTTAGCTAAGTCGAACGCGGCTTGGTAGGCGCCGGCGGCCTGGGCGGGGTTTTCCTGCGCCATGAAAATATCGCCTTCGAGCACATGCCCTGCCGGGGATTTCGGCGCGGATTTCATCGCGGCGCGCGCCACGGCGAGCGCTTCGGTAAAGCGTTTCGCCTCGACATTGATGCCGGCTAATGCAACCTGCGCATCCAAGAAATCCGGTTTGAGCGCCAGCGCTTTTTTCAACGAACCTTCGGCGGCGCGCATGTCTTTTGCGGCCAGTTCGGCTTGCGCGGTTCGGTAGAAGCCAATGGGTGATTCGGGGCTAAGTTTGGTGAGTTTTTCGAACGTTGAAATGGCTTCGCTGTTTTGTTCGGCAGACAATTGCGCCATGCCGAGTAAATCCAGTAATTCCGGGTTATCTGGGCTTTGATTCTGCGCTTCCTGAGCCGCGATCACGGCTTGTTTGTTATCGCCCACTTGCAGGTAATAACGCACCAGCGCTAGGCTTGGCTGTGGCGCTTTGGGGTGAGCCGCGCGCGCTTTTTGAATCCAGTCGAGCGTTTCCTGCGATTGTTTTTGCGCCGTGGCGAGGTTCGCCAGGGCGAGCATGGCCTGCATATTAGTCTTGTCTTTACTCAAGATCGCTTCGAAGCGCTTTTTCGCGGCGGCGGGATTTTTTTCCTGTAAATCCAGCGAAGCAAGGTTCGCCGTCGCCGGGAAATATGCGGGATTGAGCTGCAATGCTCGTTCAAAATTCTTTTTAGCGCTGACTAAATCTTTCTTTCCAACGTAGGCCGCGCCCTTGAAGTTGTACGTTAGCGGGTTATTCGGTTGCTTTTTCTCCAAGCCTTCGAGTGCTTTTAACGCCGCATCGAATTCGCGCCGGTTGATGTGCGACATGGCCAGCAAGATATCCGCTTTAAACTGATCGGCATCCATGTGGGCGGCTTTTTCCAAATCTTCAATCGCCGCGCCCGCTTCGCCGCCCGCCAAACGCGAAAGTCCAAGGCCGGTGCGGATATTGGCACTTTTCGGATCGATGGTAGCGGCTTTTTCCAAATAATGGGTGGCTTTGTCGTAGTCACCCGCCTGCATATGCGATTCGCCGGCCAGCGCGAGAATTTGTGGATCGTCGGCGGCGCGGCTCACGGCCGGTTCGATAACTTCAACGGCGCGCTGTGGTTGCTTTGCCTTCAAGAATAAAGTCGTCAGCAGCCGGCGTGCGAGTAAATTGTCGGGCGCGTTTTCCAAAACTTTGCGTAAATTGGTTTCAGCCTGCTCTTTCGATCCCAATGCGCCGTAGACCGCGCCGGACAATAGCAAGCTGGGAAGGTGATTCGGCAGCACTTTGAGTACGTCTTGCAAGGAATCCCGCGCCGCTTCGTTTTTTCCGTTGCGAAAATGCACCAGCGCTTGCAAATAAGTGCCGATCAAATTTTTCGGCTGAATCTTAAAAGCGGCGTCAATATCCTTTTGGGCGTCCGCGTTTTTTGCGGTGGCCAATAACGCGGCGGCGCGGCTCAAGCGCGGCGGCAGGCTTTGCGGATGCGCGTCGATCGCCGCGCCATAGGCCGCGATCGCTTCATCAGCGTGGCCTTGGAAACGCTTAAAATCGCCCTTTGCGGTCAACGCATCGAGGTTTTTCGGATCTTTCGCCAACGCTTGTTCCAATAACTTCAGGCCGCCTTCAACATCTTGAGTCGCCGCTTTCAGGCGCGCGCTGCCAACCAACGCTTCGCTGAAACCGGGCCTGGCCGCCAGCGCGGCGTTGAAATCTTCCTCGGCTTCCTTTATTTGGCGCGAGCCGGCGTGAGCTTGCGCGCGTAATACCAGCACGTCCGCCAGGTTAGCAGCGCCGGGCGGCGGCACTTTCATTTCAGTCAGCACGCGATCGAATGCGCCTTGGCGCAACAACGAACCGCCTAGCTCCATGGAGGCTTTCGGATGATCCGGCTGGAGCTCCAAGGCTTTCTTCAATTCTTTTTCGGCCGATGCACCGTCGCCGGTCAGGTTGTAGGCCGCGCCGAGGCGATAGCGGATTTCCGCGTTATCCGGGCTGCTTTGCAGCGCGTTTTTAAGTTGAATAACGGCAGATTTGTGGTCACCTTTTTCTTGAAAACGCTGCGCGTCCTGCAGCAGCGTCTCGGTCGAGGCTTTTTTGTTGCATCCGCCCAGACCCAAAGCGAGGGCGAACGCGAGGATTACGGAAAGTTTCATTGGGCCAACGGGTCGGCGCGTGTTCGCGCGATGCGAATTTTGCATGGATTCACCTTTGAGTTTTAATTGGCGAGCGTGGTTTCGACCAAGAACAATACGGCTATTTGATGCCATGACGGTTAAGCAAATCGTACAACGTTGGGCGGCTTATGCCTAGCAGTTCGGCGGCTTGCAGCATATTGCCGCCGACTCGGCCGAGCGCACGCACCAGCGCCTTGCGCTCCGCTTCTTCGCGCACTTGGCGCAAATTAAGCGGTGAAATTTCTGCTTCCGATAAGTTCAGCCCTAAATCTTGCTGGGTAATCTGCGTGCCATCGGCCATAATCACGGCGCGCTTTATGAAGTTTTCCATTTCCCGCGCATTGCCGGGCCAGCGATAAGCTTCAATGGCTTGCAACGCATCGGCGGAAAATCCTTGGAACGAACGACCTTGGCTTTTACAGAATTTTTCCAGGAAGGCGTGGGCAAGCAAAGCCGGATCGCCTTCGCGCTCACGCATGGGTGGAATGTTGACGACGATCTCGCTGAGCCGGTAGTACAAATCTTCGCGGAAACGGGTTTCCTTAATCAGTGCCGCCAGGTCCTGATGAGTCGCGCAAACGACCCGAACATCGACGGCGATCTCTTCGCGCCCACCGACGCGCTCGAACACCCGCTCCTGGAGAAAACGCAATAATTTGGCTTGCAACGAGAACGGCAAATCTCCGACTTCGTCAAGAAATAGCGTGCCGCCGTCAGCGTATTCTACTTTGCCCTTGGTTTGCTTCGCGGCGCCGGTGAACGCGCCTTTTTCGTAGCCGAATAATTCGCTTTCCAGCAAATTTTCCGGGATCGCCGCACAATTGATTGCGACGAATTTTTTGGTCGCGCGCGGGCTCAGATGGTGCAAGGCCCGCGCCAGTAGCTCTTTGCCGGTTCCGCTTTCACCGAGCAGCAGCACGGTCACATCCGATGGGGCAACTTTTTCGACGGTGCGGCAGACTTTCTGCATGATCGGATCGTTGGTGATAATGCCGCTGACCGGCGATTCGCTTTGGCGCAGCGACAGGCGGCGATTTTCCTGTTGCAAATCATGCAGCCGAAACGCGCGCTCGACAATCAACCCGAGAATTTCCGGTTCAACCGGTTTTTGGTAAAAATCGTAGGCGCCTAAACCAATCGCTTTTACCGCGTTGGCGCGATCTTGATTGCCCGTCACCATAATGATTTTAGTGTCCGGCGCGAGCGACAAAATCGATTCCAACGTCGCCAAACCTTCGCTGGCGCCGTCTGGGTCGGGCGGTAAGCCGAGATCGACGGTGGCAACCGCCGGTTCGTGGCGGCGCACCATGGCGATCGCTGCCTCGCGATCGCTGGCGACCAAAACTTCGTAGCCGTCGAAACTCCACTTCAGTTGTTTTTGTAGTCCCGGATCGTCTTCGACAATAAGCAAGACGCCTTTGGATTGACTCATATAGATTCCTCGTTAGACAGCTCGCGCGCGGGTGCCGTGTTCATGACGATGAGTGGCAAAAAGATACGAAACACGCTGCCCTGTCCCACTTCGCTTTCGACTTCGATATCGCCACCTAATTCCGTCACGTATTGTTTGGTTTCGTAAGCGCCGATCCCCATGCCGGAGGTTTTAGTGGTTTCAAACGGTTGAAACAGCGTTTCGCGAATAAAGTCTTTACTCATGCCGCGCCCGGTATCCCGCACTTCTATTACGGCTTGTCCGCCGGTTTCTATGAGCAGTATTTTGACCGTACCGTCGGCTGGTGTCGCCTCGATCGCGTTTTGCAGCAAATGCCCTATTGTACGTTCTAGCCGTTCCCGGTCGGCGCGCAAGGTCATACCGGGAGATTGCACTTCTAAAACCGGCCGCGGCTCGTTGTTTTCTTTGGCGGCGACCAAACGCCGCAACATGCTTTCCAGCTCAATCAGTGTTTGACCACCCGGTGCCGGGCTACCGCTACGCAATTGGGTCAACAAGCGTTGCATTTTTTCGACGGAATTTTCAACCGTTTCGATCATGTCGTCGAGGAATTCAGGATTGTTTTTGTGTTTCTGCACGTTGGACAATAGTAGCGACAATTGCGAGACCAAATTTTTCAGGTCGTGGACGACAAAGGCGGACATACGGTTGAACGATTCAAACTGCCGCGCCACCAACAGGGCTTTCGCGCCTTCGAGCTGAGCGAGATAACTGGCCGCCTGGCAACCGGCGGTTTTGAGTAGATCGCTAACTTCCCAATTGACCGCAATGCGCCCGTGAGATTCGGCGAGCACGACAAAGCCGATTAATTGCTCATGTAACACCAAAGGGACAACCATCCCAACGCGCGGAATTTCAGTGAGCCATTCCGGTAATTTCAAATCCTCATATTTTTCTGGATTGGATTTATATTCATTCAGATCGATCACCCATTCTTTGCGCCGCAAAAAATCGATAAATCCGCTATCCGAACTCTCACTCCCACTTGCTTGCGGCATGTTCCAATGGCCGGCGCGCTCGTAGGCGCCTTGTTCTTTTCTTAACCACAGCGCGCCGCCGGGACTCTCGACCAATTGCGCGATGGCTTGAATAGAGCGTTCGCGCAAATGCACGCCCGGCTCGCCCTCCGACAGGGTCCGCGTAAAGCGCAGCCATTCTTCGCGATAGTCAAAGCGATAGTTGAAGAAATGCTTGCTGAGGAATACTTTGAAGCGCGCGCGAATCGTCCCCGACCCCAGCACAACCATCAGCAGCAACAGCGCGCCGAACATGAATGTGGCCTGAAATACGCCGCCCCAGCTACCGCCAAAAAAGCGAATGTAGTAACCGGCAGCGGCCATCAGCAACAAATAAACCCCGGCGCTGAGCAAGGTCGCCGAATGGAAAATCATGCGCCGCGACACGGCGACTTCCAACGACCAAGTTTGATTGCGCGCCGCCGATATTACGATCAGGGGGACCACTAACGCATTGACGATGCCTCGAGCCGCGAAAATTTCCTGATCGATGAGCTTGAATAGCATCGCGTCCGAATATAGGTAAAAATCGTAGGCGAACATGCCGCCCGCACCTAAACACAGAAACTTGATGCCCCAGCGTTGATCGGGAACGGTATTGCGATACAACAGTTCAACCAGCACCATGCCGGAAATGGCTAGGACAATTCGACCTAAAATTTCGCTCACAAAGCGGAACTGCTGCTGATACTCCGGGAAGGTCGGCGCAAGCACCGCAGCGGCAATTAATACGACGCAAATAATCGCTAAACCGCGCGGCAGCCATTTGACGCCGCGCGGCGCGTTTTCGCCTTGCGGTTGGATAGACGCGAGCAAGCTTGCCAAAAAAGCGAACCACGCGCCGTTGCGTAAAATTTCCAGCACGCCCCACCACGGCCCGCCTAATCCACCCGTTGCAAACTCGTAGGAGAGCCGAATCGCCCAGATTGCCGACGTGACAGCGGCGAGCATCAGCAGCACGCCCTTGGCGCGGCCGCGCCAACTGCTCGCCAGCAACAGGGTCAATATCAGAAATGCAGCAGCCGCAAGACCGTAGCTGACAGAGCCAATCAGTCCGACCATAACAGGGTCTTCGCTTTTAGAAAGAAAGTTCTTTTGGATGGTACAGGTTTTTTTGGCCAACGCAAACGCACGGTCATGCGCAAATCGCTTCTGAAAAAGAGGAATAAACTCAATGATGAGAGCAACGATCCGATCCTAAAATCGTGCCACTCAAAGTAGCCGAACTTTCCTCCCCTTCAAGGGGAGGGCAGGGTGGGGATGGGGGTGGCGGTTCGAACCGAACCCATACCCATGGCCACCCCGTCCCAACCTTCCCCTTGAAGGGGAAGGAATAAATCTTCCTGCGAAATCCCCAAGCAGTGTGAAGTACCGCTAGCGCGCGCCCTTGCCCCAGAGCACCACTTGCACCGTGTCGATCAAGATCATGATGTCCAAAAATAAGCTGTGATTTTTGACATAGTACAAATCGTATTGCAATTTTTCCTTTGCATCTTCGACCGATGCGCCGTAGGGATAACGCACTTGCGCCCAACCGGTAATGCCGGGTTTGATACTGTGGCGTGCTTCGTAGTAAGGAATTTCTTGTGCGAGTTGCTGTACAAAAAAGGGCCGCTCGGGACGTGGGCCGACGAAGCTCATATCGCCGGTAAAAACATTGAAAATTTGCGGTAGTTCGTCGATCCGAAGCTTACGGATAATGCGTCCGACGCGGGTGGTGCGGTCGTCATTCGCGGTCGCCCAAATGGGCTTACCGGCGACTTCGGCGTCGGTTCGCATGCTGCGGAATTTGCACACGGAAAAAGTGCGTCCGCCGGCGCCGACGCGCTCTTGCAGATAAAACAGCGGCCCGACGGAATCAAGCTTGATCGACAGCGCCGTGATCGCGATCACCGGCGAGGTCACCAACAGCAAGATGCCGCTCGCGACCAGATCAAATCCGCGCTTGATGACGTCACGGAAGGAATTGTTATTGAATCCCTCGCCTAGTATTAACCAACTGGCGTTCAGCGAATCGAGCCGAACCTGGCCGCGCTCGCGCTCAAAGAACGTTGAAAGTTCCGTTATGCGAATGCCGCGCAAACGACATTCCAATAACTCTTGCATCGGCAACACACCGCCGCGCCGTTCCCGCACCGCAAGCACAATTTCGTTGATAGCATATTTTTTGACCACCGAATAAAGCGAGGTATTTTCGTCGGGCAAGATGCGCGTCGGCGTGACGTGATCCTGGCCGCCTTTTACCGGCAGGTAGCCGATGATTTCCATGCTGCTGGTGTTGGCTTGATTGTTGACCAACGCTTCAACGTTGTCAGCACGCGTGCCGGTGCCCAAAACCAAAATTCGCGATTTGAGCAGCCCCCAATCGGCCCATTTGTGAAACGCCGCACGAACCATCACAAGCGCGAAAAAAGCGATGATGCACGATAGCGCGAACGCGCCGCGGCCAAGGAATAACGTGGGCACAAGATAAAACATCAAGCTCATGATGGCGAAACCCATCACGAAACTTGCGGCCAGGCGCAGCATGGCGCCGACGAAAGAATCCATCGCGTCGCGCTGATAGAGGCCGAAGGTGGTCATCGTCACCAGCATCAGCGTGGCGAATACCGTTGCGATGCCGCCGAAGCTTAAATCCGCGTCGACTAACGGCAGCGAAACCTGGCCGAAGCGTATGGACGAACCAAAATAAATCGACAGCGCCAAAATCAGCGCCTCGACCAAAATCAACACAGCAATTGGTATAGGAACGTAGTGATTAAATACTCGAAGCATGCTTGCCTTTTTTTTGGGGATGCCCTCGTATCCCGTTGTTATAAGCGGCCTTATCGTCACCTCTGAAGGGTGCCTTTGATCGATAAGTCCAAGTATAGGCGACGCAATTCTGAATGCTAGAGACGCGATGCCAATTCCTGCCAGCCAGGCAAATAATTGATTTTATTGAAAAACGATGGGTGACTGTTGTCACTTCTGGCGCGCCCAACAGGATTCGAACCTGTGACCCTTGGCTTCGGAAACCAATACTCTATCCAACTGAGCTATGGGCGCGAATCGTTATAGAATAGCGAATTAGCGCATCGGCGTCTATGCGTAGCTAGTGTGATGCGCCAACAAGAGCCGGTATAATTCTGATTTTCAAACGTTCATTCTGGGAAATACCATGTCGTCAAACTCCGGTGATCAGCAAGTCGCGAACACCATCAAAAACGCTATCGCGATTTTTGCCGCTTCGATCGGCCTGGTGCTGATAATATTTATGTTGGCGCAATATGCCGTCGGCGCCTATTCCAACCGCTTGCGCGAGGGCGATCCGGCGATGTCCGCCAGCGCGGTTGCCGAGCGGCTCAAACCCGTCGGCGATGTGCAAGTGAACGCCAACGCCGCGGCGCCGGTGGCGGTCGCCGTTACTGCGGCGCCGATTACCGTGGCCGCTGCGGGTGGCGCCGATCAAGGCAAAACGACTTACGAAGCAGCCTGCGCCGCCTGCCATGCCGCCGGCGTTGCCGGCGCGCCGAAGACCGGCGATAAGGGACTTTGGGCGGCACGCATTGCCCAGGGGAAAGAAACGTTGTACGCCAGTGCGCTCAAGGGCAAGGGCGTGATGCCGGCCAAGGGCGGAAATCCCGCCCTTGCAGACGATATCGTCAAAGCGGCGGTTGATTATCTGGTGGCTCAAGCGAAGTAATGCATTCACCGCAAAACGATCAAGGGGCGATTGAGTCGCCCCTTTTTTGTTTCTAGGTCAGCCGGATGGCGACCTACGCGATCGGCGATTTGCAGGGTTGCCTCGCGCCGCTTCAGCGGCTGCTAGACAAAATAAACGTCGACCCCGTCGCGGATAATCTCTGGTTCGTCGGCGATTTGGTCAATCGCGGGCCGGATTCATTAGCGACGCTGAGATTCGTTAAATCCCTGGGTGAGCGCGCCGAGATTGTGCTCGGTAATCACGATTTGCATCTGCTCACGGTGGCGGCAGGATTCGTCAAAGCCCATCGTGGCGACACACTTAACGACATTCTCCAAGCGCCGGACCGTGATGAGTTGCTCTTTTGGCTGCGTCATCGGCAGTTGTTGCATCGCGAGGGCGGCTTCACGATGATTCATGCGGGATTGTTGCCCGATTGGACCATCGCCCAGGCGCAAGCGTTGGCGTGCGAAGTAGAGGCGGCGTTACGCGGCCCGGACTATCTGGAATTCTTCGCCAACATGTACGGCAATCAGCCGGATCGCTGGCGTGACGATTTGCGCGGTTGGGATCGCTTGCGTGTGATCACCAATGCCTTCACGCGTTTGCGCATCTGCTCGACGAATGGCGTGATGGAGTTTTCGCACAAAGGCGAACTCGCCGGCATTCCAAACGGTTTTATGCCGTGGTATCAAGTGCCCGGCCGCAACAGCGCCAATGAGACCATCATCTGCGGCCATTGGTCGGCGCTCGGGCTCAGGCTGGAGAGTAATTTGCTGGCACTGGACACCGGTTGCTTATGGGGCCGATGTTTGAGCGCGGTGCGATTGGACGACCGGACCCTGTTTCAAGTTGACTGCACGGAATTTTCCGAACTTGGTTGAGTCCCCTCCGAGGAGAGCGCGCAGATTGAGGGGCTAGCGCTTACTTCTACAAACATCTGTAAATACTATCGAGCTAAGGGGCAATAGCGGGGCCGCTTTCGGGGCATGCATCGCCAGGAGCCAATATTGGCGCGCCTCCTGGCGATGGTCAAAAATGAAAAAGGGCTGCAACCGCAGCCCTTTTTTGTGAACTAACGAACCGAACTATCCCAATGGAACAGGAACAAAAATCCGTGCGTTTTGACGCTGCACGAGGATGGCGACTTTGCCTTTCGCCTCATCGACGAGTTTACGCAACTGCTCCGGATCGTTGACCGATTTGTTGTTCAAACCCAAAATCACGTCGCCCATCTGGATGCCTGCTTTCGCTGCCGCGCCGGTCACTTGCTCGACTAATACACCGCCGGTGACATCCAATTTCTTACGCTCGTCATCGGTTAACGACCGCACGCTGACGCCGAGTTTCCCCGGCGCCACGTCGGGATTATCGACAGCAGCAATCACGTCGCTCGGCATTTCACCCAAGGTAATGTCGACAGATTGTTCTTTACCCTCGTGCCACACTTTCAATACCGCTTTTTCATTCGGCTTGAGCAGCCCGACCATGCGCGGCAAATCGATCGAGCGCTCCACCGCTTTGCCGTTCAGCGCCAGTACCACGTCGCCCGGCTGTAATCCGGCTTTCTCGCCGGGGCTACCGCGTTCGACATTGCCGATCAGCGCGCCTTGGGTATTCTTCAAACCAAACGATTCGGCCAACTCCTTGGTCACCGGCTGAATGCCGACGCCGATCTTGCCGCGCGTGACCTTGCCGCTTTTTTGCAACTGATCTTTAATGCTCAACGCCACATCGATCGGTATCGCAAATGACAGCCCCTGATAACCCCCGCTACGGCTATAGATTTGCGAGTTAATACCGATCACCTCGCCTTGCATGTTGAAGAGCGGCCCGCCGGAATTGCCGGGGTTCACAGCAACGTCTGTCTGCAGGAAAGGCACATAGGCTTCATCCGGCAACTCGCGGGATTTCGCGCTGACGATGCCGGCGGTGACGGTGTTGTCGAATCCGAATGGCGAACCGATCGCGACGACCCATTCGCCGACTTTTGTTTCGCCCGGATTGCCGAGCTTCACAACCGGCAGATTGCTCGCTTCAATTTTAAGCAGCGCCACATCGGTCTTGCGATCAAAGCCTATCACTTTGGCTTTAAATTCGCGCTTGTCGGTGAGCTTCACTGTGACTTCGGACGCTTGCGCAACGACGTGCGCATTGGTCAATAAATAGCCATCGGCGGAGATAATAAATCCCGAGCCGACGCCGCCGCGCTCGGGCTGCGGCGCGGGCATATTCGGTTGCGGAATGCCGAAGCGTTTGAAAAATTCCGGCATATCGGGACTCTCTCGCCCGGCCATGTTGTCCATTTTTGCCGTGACACTGATGTTCACCACCGCCGGGCCTTGCGATTCCACCAACGATACGAAATCAGGCAATTGCCGCGCGCCCATCGCCGGCGCCGCTCCTATTTTCGCCGGTTGTTCCTGCACCGCATTCGCATGCGCCGCGCTAACGGGAGAATGTTGATGGACATACCAACCCACCGCGAGTGCCGATGCGAACGCAACGGCCAAAGTCGTTCCACGAGTCAAATTTTTCTCCATTGAATGATCTCCATTGAATTTGTTTGCTACTACAACGAATAGTAAGATGCCGACGATTTGGCAAAATTCAAGACAATAGACCGCCAAGTTTTGGCAAAGTTCAAGGGGAACTTACGGTATGATTCCGAGTCGCAGTTTTCCCTGTTCGTCCATGACAGCGCTAGATATGGTTTCGTACTGCGCCGCCGACTTTTTTAGAAACTAAGCATGCATATTCACATTCTCGGTATTTGTGGCACGTTCATGGGCGGTATCGCCGCAATCGCCAAGGAGAGCGGCCACAAAGTCACGGGTTGCGATGCCAACGTGTATCCGCCGATGAGCACGCAATTGGAAGCGCTCGGCATTGGACTCACCGAAGGTTTCGACTCGACACAAATTTCGCTGAAGCCCGATCTTTATGTGATCGGCAACGTCGTGTCGCGCGGTAATCCGCTGATGGAAGAAATTCTCAATCGCGGTTTGCCGTATACCTCCGGCCCCGCTTGGCTTGCCGAGCATGTGCTGACCGGGCGCTGGGTGCTATCCGTCGCTGGAACTCACGGCAAGACAACGACATCGTCGATGCTCGCGTGGATACTCGATTTCGCCGGATTAAAACCCGGCTTTCTGATTGGCGGCATTCCCTCGGATTTCAATCTCTCCGCGCGGCTCGGCGGCTCGCACGACGGCAAAAAATACTTCGTTATTGAAGCCGATGAATACGACACGGCGTTTTTCGACAAGCGCTCGAAGTTTGTTCACTACCGCTCGCGCACCGCGATCTTAAATAATTTGGAATTCGATCACGCCGATATTTTTCCCGATCTCGCGGCAATTGAAACGCAATTCCATCATTTGGTGCGAACGATTTCCGGCAACGGTTTAATCGTCAGTAATGGTAATGATCAAAACCTGGAACGCGTATTGAAAAAAGGTGCGTGGACGCCGATCGAACGCTTCGGTGAGAACCAATACTGGTGCGGCTCCCAGGCCAATACGGACGGAAGTTTTTCAATAACGTATAAAAACGAATCGATCGGTAAACTCAACTGGGCTCAACTCGGCGAACACAATCGCATGAACGCGCTCGCCGCCATCGCCGCCGCGCGCGACGCCGGCGTCGATCCCAAAACCAGCATCGCCGCGCTGGAAAAATTCCAAGGCGTTAAGCGCCGCATGGAAGTAAAAGGCGTCGTGAATGGCATCACCGTTTACGATGACTTTGCCCATCACCCCACCGCAATCGCAACGACTATCGCCGGGTTACGCCATCGCGTCGGCAAGGCAAGAATTCTCGCCGTCCTCGAACCGCGCTCCAACACCATGAAACAAGGCGTGTGGAAAAACGATCTCGCCGCGAGCTTGCAAGATGCCCAAGCGGTATTTTGTTACATCGCGAATTTGGGTTGGGACGCGACGGGTGCACTGAGTTCCCTTGGTGCGAAAGTACAAACCAGTGACGACATCGAGATGCTCATCGCGATGATCCACGCGCAAGCGAAATCGGGCGACCATGTATTGATCATGAGCAACGGAGGGTTTGCTGGAATACACGGCAAACTGCTTGAGAAGTTAAAAACCACCCACGCCTAATCCTGTCATTCCCGCGAAGGCGGGAATCCATTTGGCCATTATTTATATCGTAGCCCTAGGCCACCCAGTCATCCCCGCGAAGGCGGGGACCCAGTGTCGTCCGGGAAGACGCTGGATTCCCGCCTTCGCGGGAATGACGGGTGGCCTAAGGCTACGAGTCTTGTCTTCACACTTCCAGTGTGGTACTAAAGGCAATCAATTCGACGCTTGAAATCAAAAGCAATAAAACATATCATTGGTATATCTTTTTCACAGTTCGGAGCAAGCCATGGAAACCGCGAAAATTTTCATGTCCGGCCGCAGCCAGGCGGTTCGATTGCCGAAGGCCTATCGCTTATCGGGCACCGAAGTGCGAATAAAAAAAATCGGTAACGCGCTTGTTCTGATTCCAGCAAATGACCCGTGGCAAAGCCTGTTCGATAGTCTCGATCAGTTCGAGCCCGGCTTTCGCTTGGAGCGGGAACAACCGCAAGGCCAGCAGGAGCGCGCGGATCTATTGGCGTGAAGTATCTTCTCGATACCAACACTTGCATTCATATTATTAACGAACGACCGAAGAATGTTCGCGAGCGCTTTTCGCGATTCGAACTGAGTGAAATCGGCGTATCGAGCATCACGGCGGCAGAACTTGCTTTCGGCGTAGCGAAAAGCCGTTCGATGAAAAATCGCATCGCGCTAGAGTCTTTTTTGCTGCCGCTGGAGGTGATGCCGTTCGATCTTTCCGCGGCGTTTGCCTATGGCGATATCCGTGCCGAGTTGGCGCGGCGCGGTGAACCGATTGGGCCGCTCGATCTGCAAATCGCCGCTCACGCGCGGAGCCTGAAATCTATCCTCGTGACCAACAACGAGCGCGAGTTTCGTAAAGTTCCCGGCCTCTCCACTGAAAACTGGATTGATTAACGACCTAAATGTTGCTTTACATCCACGGCTTCAACAGCTCGCCCGACTCATTTAAAGCCAACGTGCTGAAAGGTGCGATGACCCGCCTGGGTCGCGCGGACGAATTTGTTTGCCCCGCGTTGCCGCATCGTCCGGCGGAAGCGATAGCACTGTTGGAGCCTATCTTAGCGCAACACAATCTCGATCAACTCACGATCGTCGGCAGTTCCCTCGGTGGTTTTTATGGCACCTACCTGACGCAAAAATACGGTGTGCGCTGTGTGTTACTCAATCCCGCGATTTATCCGCACGAAGGATTGCGCGCTTATTTAGGTAAACAAAAAAATCTTTACAGCGGTGAAGAATATGATTTAACCGAGCAACATCTCGAAGAAATGCAGGCGTTGTTCGTGCCGAAACTAAAACGCCTCGAACGCTATTTGCTAATCACGGCCACCGGCGACGAAGTGCTCGATTACCGCGATGGTGTCGAACGCTATGCCGGTGCCGCGCAAATTATTATTCAAGGCAGCGACCACGGAATGAGCGATTTTGCCGATTACCTTGATAAAATACTGAATTACGCTCGCGTTAGTTCCCTGTGACCCAAGTTTTTTATGAAGAAGACGGTGGCTTTAAAGTCGGCGCCGTGATGGCCGATAACGATACCTCCCTGCAAGTCGAAGCGCCTCACGGCAAGCGCTCAAAGATCAAATCTTCCGCCGTGATGCTGCGTTTCGAGCAGCCGTCGCTGACGGAATTCATGCCGCTGGTTGATAAAGAATCGCAATCGCTGGATGTCGATTTCCTCTGGGAATGTTGCGGCGAAAACGAATTCGCCTTCACCGATCTCGGTCGAGATTATTACGGCCACGCGCCGACGGCGGTGGAAGCGGCCGCGGTGCTGACGCGTTTGCACAGTGCGCCGATGTACTTCTACAAACGCGGCAAGGGCCGCTACAAAGCCGCGCCACAAGAGGCGCTGAAGGCCGCGCTGGCCGGCGCCGAACGCAAGCGTCAGCAGGAATCATTGAAGGTGCACTACGCACAGGCGCTGCAAAAAGGCGAATTGCCCGAGGCGTTTAAGCCGATGCTGCAAGATTTAATCTATAAGCCGGATAAGAATTCTCTGGAATATAAAGCGCTCGACGCAGCGGCAACTGCCTCGAAGCAAACGCCGCTACAAGTGCTCGCGCAAGCCGGCGGAATCGCGTCGACGCACGATTATCATCTGAACGGATTTTTGCGCGAATATTTTCCGGATGGAACGAATTTCCCGGCGCTGGAAATCGCACCGCTGGCCCGCGATTTACCGCTCGCCAACGCCAACGCTTTCAGTATCGACGATGCGTCGACAACGGAAATCGACGATGCATTTTCCGTCACGATATTGCCGGGCGGGAACATTCAAGTCGGCATTCACATCGCCGCACCGGCGCTCGGCATCGCGGTTGACGACGCGATCGATCGCATCGCGCGACAGCGGCTGTCCACGATCTACATGCCCGGCAATAAAATCACCATGTTGCCAGATTCGGTGATCGAGAATTTCACGCTGAGCGAAGGCCGCACCGCGCCGGCGCTATCGCTTTATCTTGTGTTCGCCGGTAACGACACAACGTTGATCGAATCGCATACGCGGCTGGAATTCGTTTCGATTAAACATAACCTGCGCCACGATCAACTGGACGATCATTTCACCGAGGCCAACATCAACGGCGGCGCCGGCGACTATCCCTACAAGGCAGAATTGTTGACGCTCTGGCGCGTCGCCAACAAGCTCGAAGCCGCGCGCGGCAAAGCGGAGGCCGGCCCGCCACCGCTCGATTACAACTTTTATATCGAGGACGATCGCGTGCGCATCGTGCCACGCTTGCGTGGTTCGCCGCTCGACAAAGTCGTGTCGGAACTGATGATCAAGGCCAACGCCGAATGGGGCCAACGCCTTACCGAGGCGAATATCGCCGCGATCTATCGCACGCAGGGCAACGGCAAAGTCTCGATGAGCGTCGAGCCGGGTGGCCACCAAGGATTAGGTGTATCGCATTACGCGTGGTCCAGCTCGCCGTTACGCCGCTATGTGGATCTAGTGAATCAGCGCCAATTAATCGCCTGGGTGAATGGCACGCCGCCGCCTTATGGCCGCACCTCGGAAGCGCTCGGTGCCGCGATTCGCGACTTCGAACTTGCCTACGACGCCTATGCCGACATGCAGCGCAAGATCGAGCGCTATTGGTGTTTGCGCTATTTGCAACAAGAGAAAATCGAAGTCGCCAAGGCATCGGTGTTGCGCGAAAGCCTGGTGCGTTTGTCGGGATTGCCGTTGGTGTGCCGCGTGCCCTCTCTGCCGAATTTGCCGTTCGGCACTGAGGTCGAAGTGGAAATCGGCGCGATTGATCTTTGGGCAATCGAACTAGCCTGCCGCTTCAAAGGTAAGTTAAGCTAGTAATATGGTAAACACCCATCAGCACGTTATTCGGTTCGACGGACGTGCATTTCAAAACAGCACGACTGAACGCTTCGTCACAACGCTGTTTATTTCAATGGTGCTGCATGCATTTTTCATTCTCGGGACTTATTTCAAAGCGCCCAATCCGGCGCAATTCAAATCGAATAAAAATGGCTTGGATGTCGTGCTGGTGAATAGCAAATCGGCGGAACGCCCGCGCGATCCGAAAGTGCTGGCGCAGGCGAATGTCGACGGTGGCGGCAATACCGACGAAAATCGCCGCGCCAAATCGCCGTTGCCGACACTGGAAGATAAAGTGATGGAACTGGAAGAAACCGCCGCGCAGCTCGCCCGCGCTGCGCAACTGCCGACCAGCGATAGCAAAAAAATCCTGACCGCGCCGCAGAGTTCACAGCGCGCGCAAGTGAGCCAAACCGACGCGCTCTCGTCGAGCGATAGTGCCGCTGAAGACAACGTGCAAAACTTTCTTAACCCGTTGCAAAGTCCGCTGATTAATCAAGTGTTACAACGCACCCGCCAAATCTCGCATTTAGAGGCGCAGATTTCAAAAGATTTTCAAGCCTACCAACAGCGGCCGAAACGTAAATTCGTCGGCGCCAGCGCGGCAGAATACAAATTCGCCGGCTATGTCGAAGATTGGCGGCAGCGTATCGAAGAGGTCGGTAATCAAAATTATCCCGAAGCGGCGCGGCAAAATAGCCTGTATGGCAGCCTGTTAATCACCGTCGCGGTGCGTCTGGATGGATCGCTGGAGAATGTTGAAATCATCCGCTCGTCCGGCAACAAAGTGCTCGATGCGGCGGCGATGCATATCGTGGAACTCGCAGCGCCGTATAGCGCGTTTCCACTTGAATTGCGCAACGAAGCGGATGTGTTGCATATCACGCGGACCTGGACGTTTACTAAAAGTGATAAGTTAATCAGCGAATAGCATCGCCGCGAGGCAGGCAGGATGCGGCGCTTGAGGCAGGCACGGCTGGGAGCCAAGCAGGGAGCGGCTTCTGGCATGGTATGTTTTTAAAGTGTGATTTCGATAGAATGTAGTCTAAGCAGCGTGCTAGAAAAATAGAACCTCGAAATTGAATCCCCTCGCCCCTCCGGGGAGAGGGTGCAAGGTGAGGGTCGGCGCTTATTCAAACCAATTTAAGTAATTAGGAAAATCCATCATGAAAAAAATTCTGCTTTCCAGCCTTATCGGCTTAACTATGGCTGCGGGTTATGGCATCGCCGCCGACGATGGCGCGTTGCTCGACCAAGCCAAAGCGATTTTCAAACCGCTGCCCGCCAACGCGGCCACGGCGGAATATCCAATCACGCCGGAGCGCGTCGCGCTCGGCAAAGCCTTATTTTTTGAAACGCGCGTCGCCAGCGACGGCACGACGAGTTGCGGCCGTTGCCATTTACCGCAACTGTATGGCATCGATGGATTGCCGAAATCCTTCGGCGCGGAAAATTTTAAGGTGCCGCGCAACGCGCCAACGGTAATCAACACCGCATTGCAATTCGTACAACATTACGGCGGCAACCGCAAAGATGTCGAAGAGCAAGCCAAGCGCGCGCTCTGCGGCTTAGCTTATGGCAATAAGAGTTGCGACGATGCCACGGCGCGACTG
>JANOGO010000417.1:0-5415 GCA_031406045.1 Pseudomonadota bacterium | reverse complement strand
GCGAGGGACTATTTCCCCTCTCCCGCTTTGCGGGAGAGGGCTAGGGTGAGGGTGGGCCTCGGCTATTTCTCTTCGGTCTAACCCGGTTCATGGTCCGTGAGCCGTATCGGCAGCGCCGATACAGGCAACTCGCAATGACGTTGGGAGGATAGTTGGCGCCGACGTAAATCGCAAAGTTGGATCAAACTAAGTGGATCCACCAAAGCGACATGGAAGCATGATGGCCTATGCTTAGCATGCAGAAAATACATTTCCACCAAATATCTCGACCGCCGTCTCCACGGTCCGAAAATGTATATCCACCGTATCGGAAATTTCGTGGCCGTAGCCGCCAGCCATCGTCACTGCGACGGGAATATTTTTCCGTCGCAAGGTCGTCAACACGAATTCATCGCGCGCCGCTAAGCCGTCTTTAGTTAATTTGAGGCGGCCGAGTCGATCACCCTCGTGCGGATCGGCGCCGGCGAGATAAAGCACAAAATCGGGATTAGCGCGCTCCAAAGTTTCTGCAACACCGCGCACCAACGCTTGCAAATAATCCGCGTCGCCGGTGCCATCGTCAAGCTCGATATCCAGATCGCTGGTTTCTTTTCGAAACGGAAAATTATTCGCGCCATGCATCGAAAACGTGAAGATGCTGGAATCATCGCGCGCAATCGCCGCCGTGCCGTTGCCTTGATGCACGTCGCAGTCGATGATCGCCACGCGCGTCACGCGCCCGCTTGCCTGCAACGCGCGCGCGGCGACGATGGCATCGTTGAACACACAAAATCCTTCACCGAAATCGCGAAACGCATGGTGGGTACCGCCCGCGAGATTCACGCCGCAGCCCTCATCCAAGGCGGCGAAGCTCGCTTCCAATGTCGCGCCGGACGAACGGCGCGAGCGCTCTACCATCTCGAGCGACCACGGAAACCCGATGCGGCGCATCGCTTTGCCATCGAGTTCGCCGGATTGCACGCGTGCAACGTAGTCCGGGCAATGGGCGCGCAGCAGTGCTTCGTCGGCCACGGCGTGAGGTTCATGCAACATTCCGCTTTTCAACCACGATGCCGATGAAACTCGCTCGCGCAACTCGCCATATTTGCGCATCGGAAAGCGATGGCCCGGTGGCAATGGCAACACAAACTGATCAGTGTAGAAAATTTTCACGTGATGATTTTACTCATGTCATTGCGAGCGAAGCGAAGCAATCTCGTATTTAGCAGCCTCAAAAAACAAGATTGCTTCGTCGCAAAAACGCTCCTCGCAATGACGGTAGGGAAATTAATATCGCTAGGCTGAGAGGTAGCACCCGTGCGGCTCCCCAGCCATGCATTGCCAAGACCTAAGCAGGACGCGCGTGCTGGCTCGCATGTAACTAAAAACTAACCAACCCATTTGCGCGCGTTTCGGAACAAACGCATCCACGCACCGTCTTCGTTCCATTCACGCGGCCGCCACGAATTTTGCATTGCACGAAACACGCGCTCCGGATGGGGCATCATGATGGTGAAGCGGCCATCGTCCGTCGTGAGGCCGGCGATGCCTTGCGGTGAACCATTCGAGTTAAACGGAAACGACTCCGTGACGGTGCCGTAGTTGTCGATGAAGCGCAAACTCACTCGCTGCTTTTCGCTGGCGACACTCGCACGGCCTTCGCCATGCGATACGACAATCGGCATGCGGCTACCCGCCATGCCTTGCAACAGAATCGATGGCGAATCTTGCACTTCAACCATGACGAAGCGTGCTTCGTACTGTTCCGATTGATTGCGAAAAAACTTCGGCCAATGTTCCGCGCCGGGAATGATTTCGCGCAGGTTGCTCATCATCTGGCAACCGTTGCACACGCCGAGCGCGAAGGTATCGCTACGCTGGAAAAATTCTTCGAATTCCTCGCGGGCGCGCGCATTAAACATAATCGATTTTGCC
Organism: Pseudomonadota bacterium; assembly: GCA_031406045.1. GTDB lineage: Bacteria > Pseudomonadota > Gammaproteobacteria > Burkholderiales > JALYOK01 > JALYOK01. The sequence goes on along the minus strand of JANOGO010000417.1, from coordinate 3,501 downwards.
CAACCTTCACCCGCACCCAACACATCGCCGTAGGAAAATCCGCCACAGGCCGCTAGGCCGACGAAATCTTTTAAGCTCGTACGCGCAGCGATGATGTCACTCATATGAACATCAACAGCAAGAAATCCGGCGCGATCGAAGGCCGCCGCCATTTCCAACTGACCATTTACCCCTTGCTCGCGCAAGATCGCAATACGTGACCGCACTTTGCCGATCATGAATGGCGCAGCGATATCTTCATTTACGTCATATGTCAGATTAACGTGCAGACCGGGATCTTCGGTATCGAGAATCGCGGTGAATTCTTGCTGCACGCAATCGGGATTATCGCGCAGGCGCTGCAATTGAAAGCTGGTGTTCGACCACGCGGATTGCAAGGAAACACGCGGCTCTTCGAACACCGTGCCGTTGACGCTGTACATTATCAGCACATCGTCGTTGTTCAGCGCGCCGATCACATGCGCTTTATTGGCGAGCATCGCTTCGTCGAGATAGCGCATCACCGTCGGGCTGTCTTCGCGCTTGATCTGAATCACGACGCCGAGTTCTTCGTTGAACAAAAGATGCAGCAAATGCAGCCGATCGTCAAAACTTTGCGTTCCGTCGCCGAGCACATGCTCGTCGAAGAACCGATCCATCCACAACGTTACGCCGGTGTGGCTGGCGAACATCATTTCGCAAATCGTTGCGAACAATCCGCCGTCGGAACGATCATGATAGGCGAGCAATAAGCCCTCCTGATTCAGCCGTTGCACACATTGAAACAACGCCTTCAACATGCGTGGATCGTCGACATCCGGCGCGAGGTTTCCGACTTGGTTGTAGACCTGCAGCAACGCCGAGCCGCCGAGGCGGCATTTGTTGAAACCGAGATCGATCAAAATTAACAAGGTGTCGCCGACATCCTTGCGCAGCTCCGGCGTTAAGGTTTGGCGCACATCGGAACAGGGTGCGAATGCGGAAACGATCAGCGAGAGCGGCGCGACGACAGATTTGTTTTCGCCCGATTGACTATCGCGCCACAGGGTTTTCATCGACAAAGAATCTTTGCCGACCGGAATGCTGATGCCAAGCGCAGGGCATAGCTCCATGGCAACCGTTTCGACGGTATCGAACAACGCGGCGTCTTCGCCCGGATGCCCCGCAGCCGCCATCCAATTGGCGGAAAGTTTTACTTCGCCGATATCCCAAATCGACGCCGCAGCGAGGTTGGTCAGCGCTTCGCCGACGGCCATGCGCCCGGATGCACGCGCATCGATTAGCGCGATCGGCGTGCGCTCACCCATCGCAAACGCTTCGCCATTGGTTTCCTTAAATCCGGCCAGCGTGACGGCAACATCGGCGACCGGCGTTTGCCACGGCCCCACCATTTGGTCGCGCGCCGTTAAACCACCCACGGTGCGATCGCCGATGGTGATCAGAAATTTTTTGTCGGCGACGGAGGGCAACGCCAACACGCGATAGCCCGCCTCGACTAAATTAATTTCAGCTAAATCTAAATCTGGGCGCGATGTTTCGAGCCGCTTGACATCACGCGTCATCTTCGGCGCCTTGCCGAGAATAACGTCAAGACCGATGTCGACGGCGTTGATGTTGAAGTGGTCGTCTTCAACGCGTAAATGATGCTCTTCAGTCGCAGCACCGAGCACCGCAAACGGACAACGTTCACGCTCGCAAATTTTTTGCAGCGTCGCCAAATTTTTCGCATCGATGGCAAGCACGTAACGCTCTTGTGCCTCATTGCACCAAATCTGCAGCGGCGACATGCCGGGCTCTTCGCTCGGAATCGCGCGCAATTTGAAAATCGCGCCGACGCCGCCGGTATGCGCTAACTCGGGTAACGCGTTCGACAATCCACCGGCACCGACATCGTGAATCGACAGAATCGGATTGTCCGCGCCGAGCTGCCAACAGCGATCGATGACTTCCTGCGCGCGGCGTTCCATCTCGGCGTTGGCGCGTTGCACCGAATCGAAATCGAGCGATTCCTGATTCGCGCCGGTATCCATGCTCGAGGCTGCGCCGCCGCCGAGGCCGATCAACAAGCCGGGTCCGCCTAGCTGAATAAACAGCGCGCCGGCGCGGAGCTTTTTCTTTTCGGTGTGGTCGGCGTCGATCTGGCCGATGCCGCCTGTGATCATGATCGGCTTGTGATAGCCGCGCGTTTGGCCTTCGAAAATTTGTTCGAAGCTGCGAAAATAACCGGCGAGATTGGGACGGCCGAATTCGTTGTTGAACGCCGCGCCGCCGATGGGCCCGTCAAGCATGATCTGCAACGCCGACGCAATACGTGAAGGCCGACCAATCTGATTTTTTTCTTCCCACGGCTGGATCGCGCCGGGAATGTTCAAATTGGAAACCGAAAACCCCGTGAGCCCTGCTTTGGGCTTTGCACCGCGACCCGTCGCGCCTTCGTCGCGAATCTCGCCGCCGCTCCCGGTCGCGGCACCCGCGTAAGGCGAAATGGCCGTTGGGTGATTATGGGTTTCCACTTTCATCAGCGTGTGGGTTCGCTGTGTGTGAAACGCGTAAGCGCCGTCGGCATTCGGAAAAAATCGCTCGATAACATTGCCTTCCATCACCGCCGAATTGTCGGAATACGCGATCACCGTGCCTTGCGGATTTTTCGCGTGAGTCGTGCGCACCATGCCGAACAGCGATTGGGTTTGCGGCACGCCATCGATAATCCAATCCGCGTTAAAAATTTTGTGGCGGCAGTGCTCGGAATTCGCCTGAGCGAACATCATCAACTCAACATCGGTCGGATCACGCTTGAGTGGTTGATATTGTGCGAACAGATAATCGATTTCATCTTCGGACAATGCCAAACCCAAGCGTTGATTCGCATCGGCTAACGCCGCGCGACCATTGGCTTGCAGCGCGATCGTCGCCAGCGGTTGCGGCTCGATGTGCTGAAATAATTTGTTGCCATCGGCGCGCGATGAAAACACTTGCTCGGTCATGCGATCGTGCAGCAGCGGCGTCAATGTCTTTAATTGCGCATCGTTTAACTCTGCGCCAACGATCGTGTAAACGATGCCACGCTCGATGCGCCGCACTTTCTCGATGCCGCAATTGCGTGCGATGTCGGTCGCTTTCGATGACCATGGAGACAACGTTCCGACGCGCGGCGTGACCAGCAGCGTCGTTCCATTTTTTGCGGCGATCCCATTTTCGCCGTAAGTAAGAATGCGCTCCAACACCTCGCGCTCCCGCGAATCCAACACGCCATCGACTTCGACGAAATGCCAAAATTCGGCGTCGACATCCGCAACGGAAGTAACACGTTCACGCAGTGTTGTAATGAGTTTTGCGCGGCGAAACGGCGACAGCGCAGCACCGCCGCGCAGGTGAAGAATGTCGGTCATGGAGCGGGATTCATTCGGCAATTGCAAGGGCGAATTATATCATTCGAGTGACGGCTCTTGGCGTGATACCTTTGCGGTATCACGCCAAGAGCCGCTCCCTGCTTGGCTCGTGGCACTGTCTATGCCAGAGGCC
>JANOGO010000369.1:0-14400 GCA_031406045.1 Pseudomonadota bacterium | reverse complement strand
CTGGTCGGCGTTAAGGTATTGGTCAGCGCATCGAACGTGGCCGGGACTTTGACACCGTCGACATACAGGCTCGGCGTCTCGCCGGCGGCGGGCGCGGCAATGGCAAAGTCAGGCGTGGTGTCATTGGTATTGTTGTCAGTGCTGCTACTGCCGCTGTCGGTGCCGGCGGTCATGTCGGGCGCGGCGCCGGGTGGGCTCGGTAATCCGCGATCTAGGGTGATATCGAATGGCGCACTCACAGCGCCGGGGTTACCGGCGGCGTCAGTAATTTGCGCGGTAACAGCATAGGTACCGTCGCTGGCGGGCAGCGCCCCTACCGGAATAGTGATCGGCGCGCTGCCATTGCCAATGTCGGTTGCCGATAGAACAATGGACGTCGGCGTACCGTTAACGGTAACAGTCAGCGTGTCGCCCGCTTTCGCGTCGCCCGGAATGCTGACGTTAACCACCACACCATCGCCTGCTTCGGTCGCGTTGATGTCGCTCGCGTTTTCCGGGACACTGCTGATGCTCGGGGCGCTCGGCGCGCTACGGTCAAGCGTGAGGCTGGACGCGGCGCTTGGCGCACTGACGTTGCCTGCGGCGTCGGTCAAAGTTGCGCTAACGGGTAACGTGCCATCGCTGATCTGCGCCAACGCGGCGGCGGAAATCGGCACGTTCGCTATCGCACCGACATCACTTGCCAAAACCGTATACGGGACTTGAAGGCCGCCGATGTTCAGCGTAAGAATATCTCCGGCTTGGGCGTTGGCCGGAATTGTGACTTGCACAACGGTGCCGTCGCTGGCTTCGGCTGTGTTGATGGTGCCGCCGGTTGCATTTTCTGGGATTGCCGTGATCGCGGGTGCATCGGGCGGGATCGAATCGATCGTGATATTGACCGTGTCGGACGACGTGACATCTCCAGCAGGATTTGTCGCCACGACGCCGATCGCATTCGGGCCTTCGGGCAGATTATTCGAAGGCGTAACTTGCCAGCTTCCATCGGGATTAGTGATCGTGGCGGTCTTGACTTCGCCGCCGGGGAACGTGACGGTTACGGTATCCCCCGGCGTGCCGAAGCCCTGGATGCTCGGCGTTTTGTCGCTGGTGATATTGTCACCGAGGACGCCGCTATCAGATGCAGGGTCGAGCGCCGCTACCGGCGTAATGGTGATGTTTAACGCAGGGGACTGCGGCGAGATATTTCCGGCGGTGTCCTGTAGGCCCGTGGTGATGGCATGCAGGCCCGGCGCAATCGAGCCGATCGGCGATATCGTGTTGTCGGGGGCGTTGAACGTTGACGGAACCAGCAAGCCATCGACGAACAACACCGGTGTTTCACCGGTTCCTGGCGGTGTGACCGCAAAGCTTGGGCGGCTGTTGCGAGTGAGATCGTCGATCTGGGAACTGCCCGTGTCCGTTGCGTCGGTCATGTCCGGCGCCGCGCTCGGTGAGCTTGGTGCAGACGTATCGATCACTATGTTGAGATTTGTCGGTGCGCTTACATTGCCAACCGAATCAGTTGCGGTTACCACGACATTATTCGCGCCGTCATCCAGCGGCGTCGTAGGCGTTACTGACCAAGTGCCATCGGCGGCGACGGTCGTCGTGAGTACCTCGCCTTTCGGCGTGGTCACGGTAACAACATCCCCAGGCGTTGCGCCAGCACCGGAAATTTTTGGCGTCGAACCGTTGGTGATGTTGTCGCCGACAACACCGGAATCTGTGCTGGCATCGACAGACGCGCCGGGCGCCGCCGGTGCAATCGTATCAATCACAACGGCCAGCGCCGGAGACTGCGCCGATTCGCCATTTGCATTGGTGAGCGTGTAGGTAACGCTATGCGGGCCGTCCGCGAGCGGAACTGTCGGCGTTAGCGTGTTGGTCGCCGGATCGAATGTCGCGGCAACTTTTACGCCGTCAACATAAAGGCTGGGGGTCTCTCCAGCGCCAGGCGCAGCTATCGCAATCGCTGGCGTGTTGATACGCGTGGCGTTGTCGGTATTGCTACTGCCTGTATCGCTCGCTGCGATCATATCGGGCGTTGCGCTAGGCGTTCCGGGTTTGGATCCACCGCCACCACCTCCGCCGCCCCCACCACCACCACCCGCTGCCGCACCCAACAAAACCAGTCCGCCAATAATGCCGCCGATCGCACCGGGCGACATGCCATCACTAATCGGACCCGCCGGCCCATAACCGGGGCTACCCAACGTGCCGGCGCTCTGGCCGTTGGCATCGGCGATCATACACGCGCCGGAATCGATTTCCTTGGCGGCAACGTAGGTGAGATTGGAGGAAAACGCGTCTGCGCCGTCGAGATCGATTAGCTTGGAATCACCGATGCCGCACCAATCGCTAAATTCAAATTTTTGCCCGTCGGGAAACTCGACGAGGATGTTGTTTTCAGTGCGGGTGATCTTGGTGCCGGGCGGTAGCTTTTCGTTGCCGTCGACAACTAATTTGTAGATGGTCTTGCCTTGTGCGGGATGTTTGTCGCCCGGTTTATATTGGAATGTTTTGGACGTTCCGTCTTGGGCACGGGCAATGACTTTAACTTCGGCAACCATCTGTGTGATCTCCAGTTTGTTTTATTTGGTTTACCCAATTCGATCGGACGCACCGCCAATGCGGGCAGCGCTTGGACTTCAGTTGCGTCCGATCAAATCAGGCAGCAGCGCTTGATAAATGTTTGTTTCCGGAACTAACTCGTACGCGATTTTTGCAACGTATTGAGGCTCGTGCTGAATCAGGGTCTTACTTTAATTACTCTAATTCTAAATATCAAGAGTATTTTCTTATATTATTTTAATATTTATATGATTAATAACATTTTTATTGAATTTAATATCGACTTTTGGTTAGCTTTGAGAGAAAAATTTAAACTGAGGCCAAACCAAGTGTTATGTTCCAGACTAAGAAAAACAAAAACAATCAGGTATTTAGTGCATTAATACTAAGAGAAAACCTGAATAACCACGAATTGCGCCAAGCGGTTGGATGACCCCGCACGCATTAGGCATTTTTGCTAGATGACTTTAACTAAATAACTTAATAAAAACAATATAACTATTTAAATAAAAATAATATTTAACAATTATTAACAATTTGCGATTAACGCCGGGATGGGATTTTAGGACTAGAAGTGAGAGAAATCTCAGTTACGTTAAGCGGCCTCAACGCGATTGCGACCGTTTTGTTTGGCGCGGTAGAGCGCCTTATCGGCCGCTTGAATGACCTCCTGCCAGCTTGCGCCATGATCGGGGAACGCGGCGGCGCCCAGCGAAATCGTGACCATGTCAACGCTGCGCCCTGGGATCAGCGAAGCGAGTTTTTCCGTGGCTTGGCGTAATGATTCGGCGCGCTCTCGGACAATCGCGATCGACGCGCCGGGCAAGGCAATCACAAATTCTTCGCCACCGTAGCGGCAGGCGATATCGCCTTCGCGCACATGGTTTTGCAACAGCGCGCCTAACGCCCGCAACACCGCATCGCCGGCATCGTGGCCATGGGTATCGTTTAAGCGCTTGAAGTGATCGACGTCGAATACGATGATGCCGATCGGCGTGCCGGCGCGTACTGCGCGGCGCTCTTCGCGCGCCAGCGTTTCTTCGAGGTAACGGCGATTGAATAAGCCGGTGAGCGGATCGCGAATGGATTGCGATCGCAAGGTTTCGCGAAGTTTGAGGTTGCCCAACGTCAACGCCACTTGCTCGGCGAATAGTTCGATCAGGTTGGAACGATTCGACAGGCGTTGCGCACCTTTGCTGGCGGCATCGCGCAAATGCAACGTGCCGAAGGTTTCGCCCTGCGCGGTCAGCGGCAAACATAAATAGCCGCCCTCCACTTCGCCTTTCACGTGCGCACACTTCAGCGTGCTGTGTTGGGTATCGACGAGGTTCGGTTTGGTGCGGCGCAAGGCCCAGCAATCTTCCGGTTGAAACACTTCTTCTTCGGCGGTGATGTTGCCCCAAACCGTTGTCGCTTCGACCAAGTTACGCGATGAATTCAGCATGAATGCTGCGCCGGACGACGCGCTAAACAGCTTCTGCGCGAAGCTGCCGATAATTCGGTAGGCTTCTTCCAGCACCGTGCAAGATTGAATTAAATCGGCCATTTCGCGCAACTTCGACAGCTCGTCGGCCTGTTGCTGCAATTCGCTGACGGAATTATTCAAGCGCTCGTTTAAGCGTTTGGCTTCCGATTCCGCTTCTTTGCGCGCAGTCGCATCGGTCGCGGCACCGGCCATGTGCAGCGCGACGCCATGGTCGTCCCACACCGCTTGCCCGCGCAGATTGAACCAGCGGTACTCGCCCTCTTTCGGGCGCAACCGCACTTCCAGTGCCAGCGGGATACTTCGCTCCAAATGCGCCTGCAATGCAACTTTGTAGCGAGTAATATCCGCCGGATGAATCAACTTCATCACGGTTTCTACATTGTTCTGCATCTCCTCAGCGCTAAAGCCGAGCATCTCTTTCCAATGCTGGGAAAATGTGATGCGATCCGACAACAAATCATGAAACCACATGCCGTCGCTCGCCGCTTCCAGCGCCAACGCATAGCGCTGCTCGCTCTCGCGCAACGCCTTTTCGGCGCGAACGCGGGCGCTGATATCGACGACGGTGCCGGCGCTGGCGTATTCGCCAGTCGACCCGATCACGCTGCGGCGCATATTGACACGCACCCAGCGATATTCACCGTCGTCGCGCGCGAGGCGAACATTGCGCTCGAAATTGTCGGTGCTGCCGGCGTCGATCGCATCGAGCACCGAGCGGCATTTCTCGCGATCGTCGGGATGAAAGTACGCAAGAAAACCACGGCCCAACGTTGCAACGCTCGTGTGGCCGGACAGCTCTGCCCACGCGGCATTCAGAAAGGTCCAAGCACCGTCGGAGCTGAGCTGGAAAATCACCTCTTGGACGTTATCCACCACGCCGCGGTAACGCTCTTCGCTGTCGCGCAACGCATTGACCGTCCGTTTTTGTTGCGTAAGGTGGCGCAATTGATCCGCCACGGCAAACCACACCACACCAAACAATCCGGCGCTGGCCAATAATCCGTCGAATAGAACCGGTATCTTGTGGATGCTGCCCGGCTTGGCATTCGCAGGGATCGCAAGCTTCCAAGCAATGTAGGTGGCGATCAGCGGTACCGCTAGCGCAATCCATGGAAGGTGGGAGCGTAACGCCGGCCACAGAAATTCTTGGATCGGCCGCGCTTGAAGTTCGGTCGGCTCGGTGTCGCTACTCATTTATAACGGCGGCCAGGTACCCACCTTGCCACGACCCGCACCGATACTGGCTCTTGGCGATGCCATCGCCAAGAGGCGCACCAATACTGGCGTTACAGGCATTAACTATAGCCATAATTACGCAGCAAGGTTTGATCGTCGACCCAATCGGCTTTGACCTTCACCCACAGGCCTAAGTAAACTTTGCCGTTAAACAATTTTTCCAAATCCTGGCGCGCGGCGGAACCAATCGTCTTGAGTTTTTCGCCGCCCTTGCCGATTACCATGGCCTTGTGATTGTCGCGTGTGACGATGATCTCGGCTTCGATGTGGCGCGTCCCGCCTTCGAGTTTGAACTGAATAATATCGACGTGGGTCGCGTAGGGAATTTCGTCGCCCATATTGCGCATGACTTTTTCGCGAATCGCCTCGGCCGCGAGGAAACGCTCGTTGCGGTCGGTCATTTCATCGCCAGGATAGATCGCTTCGCCTTCGGGAAGATGAAGCTTGATCGCCTTTAATAAATCGTCCAACCCCGCGCCCTGCTTCGCCGACACCGGCACCATTGCGGCAAAGCCGAATTCCCCGGCAAGCCGCGCCAGATGCGGCAGCAACTGCCGTTTATCCGCCAAGCTATCGATTTTGTTAATCGCAGCAATCACCGGCCGATCGGGCGGCAATAATTTCCGCAGATGTTGTTCGCGCGTATCAAACTCCAAGCCCTCAAGTACCCAGAGAATAACATTGGCTTCTTCGAGGGCGGAAGCAATGGAACGCCCCATCGCCTTATTCAATGCGCTTTTGTAGTGCGATTGCAACCCCGGCGTGTCGAGAAACAAATATTGAGCGTCCGGTCGAGTGACAATGCCGAGCAAGCGATGGCGTGTGGTTTGCGGCTTACGCGAGGTGATGCTGATTTTTTGGCCGATCAGATGATTCAGCAACGTCGACTTGCCCGCGTTTGGGCGGCCGACGATCGCAATGCTGCCGCAGCGGTGCGCCGGCTCATCCATGGGTAATGTCTCGATAAGCCGCCGCCGCTGCATTCTGTTCCGCCGATTTACGGCTGGCGCCGACGCCTTCAACGTCGATTTTTAGGCTGGGGATATGGCATACCACGCGAAATGTTTGCTCGTGTGCCTCACCGCTGGTTTCCAAAATATCGTATTTCGGCACGGCGATTTTTCGGCTCTGCAAATATTCCTGCAGGCGGGTTTTGTTGTCTTTAGCAATGCGGTTCGGATCCAGTCCGTCAAAATGAGCTGCGAATAATGTAGCGATCACGTCGGTTGCGGCATCAAAGCCTGCATCGACGAACACCGCGCCGAATAAGGCTTCCAGGGCATCCGCCAGAATCGACGGACGTTGGTAGCCACCACTCTTGAGCTCGCCCTCGCCGAGCGAAAGCGCATCGCCCAACTCTAGCGTTAGCGCGATTTCGTGCAACACATTTTTGTTGACCAGCGTCGCGCGAAGACGGCTGAGTTCGCCTTCGGCTAGTTGTGGAAAGCGCCGGAACAAGGCATCGGCGATCGCACAGTTCAGCACGCTGTCGCCGAGAAACTCCAATCGCTCGTTATGTACTGCGCTATGGCTGCGATGCGTCAGCGCTTCTTTGAGCAATGCTGCTTGGGAAAATCGATGCCCGAGTTTTTGCTCAATGTTGCGATGATCGCTCATAGGTGCAAATTGCGATCCGATCGAGCGTTACTCCTGCGTCGTCGCTTCAAAATCAAGCAACAGGCTGACATTCGCGAACAGCGGCACGACCTTCTGGTAACTCGCACTCACGACAACTACACCGCCTTCCTTGCTGATCTCCAGATCGTTTGCGGTAATGCTCTTAAAGTCATCAATGACCGCTCTGGCGTTAAATTTATCTTTGATTTCTTTCACGCTGCCGTTTTTCGCTTCACTTTTTATGGCCGCGAAAGCGCTTTTAATTGCGAAGTATTCCAAGTAAGCCGGAATCGCCTTCATCGAAATAATGGCTCCCGCTACGACCAAGACAAGAATCATGAAAACTCCCAGCATCCCCATTCCTTGTTGTTTTATCATGCAGCGCTTCCTTTACTTAGTTAATCGATTGACCGATCCGATCAAACTTTCCCCAGTGCCACCAAATCATGAATGCTTTACCAACGATATTTTGGTCGGGCACAAATCCCCAGTAACGGCTGTCTTTACTGTTGTCGCGATTATCACCCATCATAAAATAATGTCCAGGTGGCACCGTACAAGCAAAGCCATCCTCGGCAATGGTGCAGTTGTCGCGGTGCGGAAACGTTTGCACACTGCCCAGGTGAACCGCCGGGACATCTGGATTTTGAATGGTCCGGTGCACGTGTTTGCCCAACTCTTCCATCTGTAGTTTGAGATTTTGGTAGTTTAGATCGGCTTCGATATCGAGGTAGTTTCCGCCATCTTCCGTCGGCGCGGCCTTGCCGTTGATCATCAATCGCTTGTTTCTATATTCCACTTTATCACCGGGCACGCCGACAATTCGCTTGATGTAGTCGATGTTTAGATCTTCCGGATAACGAAACACCATGACGTCGCCGCGTTGCGGGTCGTTCAGCCCAACGATTTTTTTATTGATCACCGGCAGCCGGATTCCGTAGGTAAATTTGTTGACCAAGATGAAATCACCGATCAGCAAGGTCGGAATCATCGATCCCGACGGAATCTTGAATGGTTCAACCAAAAATGATCTGACCATGAACACAATCAGAATCACCGGAAAAAAACTTTTCGCGATTTCGAGCCAGGCCGGCTCAGGTTTTGCTGCCGTTGCTGCCGTGCTTTGGCTCGCTTCATTCGACGCACCCGCAGCTTGAGTACGTCGGCTTCGCAGCAAATCCCACAACCAAATCACGCCGGTGATCGCGGTAAAAATCAGCAGCACCGCGGCGAAATTCAAAATATTTTTCGACACCAACAGATAAAACCCGGCGACGAACAAAACCATGTACGCCGTTTGCATGTAGGGCTGGATCGTCGTCGCGGCATCTTTACGAAAACTCACAACGATATCCCAAATGACAAGCGGAAAACTAATGGCCACGGCAATCATTGCGATGACGGATAAATCCATTAGTTGCTCTCCACTTGTAGAATCGCTAAAAACGCCTCTTGCGGTATTTCAACATTGCCCACTTGTTTCATGCGTTTTTTCCCGGCCTTTTGTTTTTCAAGTAACTTTCTTTTTCGCGAAATATCGCCGCCGTAACATTTCGCCAACACGTTTTTGCGTAACGCCTTGATCGTCTCGCGGGCGATGATGTGCGAACCGATGGCTGCTTGCACCGCGACATCGAACATCTGGCGCGGAATCAACTCACGCATGCGCGAGGCCAGTTCGCGGCCGCGAAATTGCGAACTGGCGCGGTGCACAATTAACGACAGCGCATCGACTTTTTCACTGTTGATCAAAATATCGAGCTTGACTAAATCCGCTGTGCGGAATTCTTTAAATTCGTAATCGAGCGACGCATAGCCGCGGCTGACGGACTTGAGCTTATCGAAAAAATCCATCACCACTTCGTTCATCGGCATTTCGTAAGTCAAAATGACCTGGCGGCCAAGATAATGCATATCTTTTTGTACGCCGCGCTTTTGCGTGCACAAGGTGATGACCGGGCCGACATATTCTTGCGGCAAGATGATCGTTGCGGTGATAATCGGCTCGCGCACTTCGGCGATTTTTGAAGCATCCGGCAAGCGCGAAGGATTTTCGATTTCGATCACGCTGCCATCCGCCATGACCACTTGGTAGACGACGGTCGGCGCGGTGGTAATCAAATCCATATCGTATTCGCGTTCCAGCCGCTCTTGCACGATTTCCATATGCAGCAAACCGAGAAAGCCGCAGCGAAAACCGAAGCCGAGCGCTTGAGAAGTTTCCGGCTCGTAATGCAACGAGGCATCGTTGAGTTTTAATTTTTCCAGCGCGTCGCGCAGCGCCTCGTACTCGTTCGATTCGACCGGATAAAGCCCGGCAAATACTTGGGATTTAATCTCTTTAAATCCCGGCAACGCTGCGCTCGCCGGACGTTCCAGCAAGGTGATCGTGTCGCCAACGCGCGCTGCCGAAAGCTCCCGTACGCCGGCAATCACAAAACCCACCTCGCCCGCCGACAGCCGCTCGCACGCCAAAGATTTCGGCGTAAACACGCCCACTTGCTCGCACAAAAAATTCGTCTTGGTCGACATCAACAGAATTTTGTCTTTCGGCCGCAACTGGCCGTCAACCACGCGCACCAACATCACCACGCCGACGTAGTTATCGAACCAAGAGTCGATAATCAGCGCCTTCAGCGGCGCGGCCGGATCGCCGCTGGGCGGCGGAATGCGCGCGATCACTGCTTCCAACACGTCGGTGATGCCCTCGCCGGTTTTGGCGCTGACGCGAATCGCGTCGGTCGCGTCGATGCCGATAATGTCTTCAATTTCGAGCATAACGCGCTCGGGATCGGCGGAAGGTAAATCAATTTTATTCAATACCGGCACGACCTCAACGCCTTGCTCGGTCGCGGTGTAACAATTCGCGACGGTTTGCGCCTCGACGCCCTGCGAGGCATCGACCACCAGCAACGCGCCCTCGCAAGCCGACAGCGAGCGCGCGACCTCGTAAGAAAAGTCTACGTGTCCGGGCGTATCGATTAAATTCAACGCATAAACCTGACCATCGCGGGCTTTATAAGTCAGCGCCGCGGTTTGCGCTTTGATGGTGATACCGCGTTCGCGCTCCAGATCCATCGAATCGAGCACTTGCGCTTCCATTTCACGATCAGACAACCCGCCGCAACTCTGAATAAAACGATCGGCAAGGGTCGACTTGCCGTGGTCGATGTGCGCGATGATGGAAAAATTTCTAATGTGCTTCATCGCGAGTTTGAACCGTTGAAAATGCTACGAAAAATAAAGGGCACGCTGTAAAAAAGGGCATCACCGGATGCCCTTTTCATCAAATTAATCAGTGATTTTACTGCAAATTCTGAAAGAATGCATGCAATGCTTTACGATCGAAATGATAGTGGCAAATCTGTGTGGCGCCGCCCATCAATACCGGAATGATCGCACCGAAGCGCGCGACTAATTCCGCGTCACTGTCGATGTCCACCACATCAAGATCGAAATCAAACTCGGGACGGCAGTCCTTTAAGGCGCGCTCCATGTCGTAACACAAATGACAAAGTTCGCGTCCATAGAGGGTCAGCCGGGTCACGGCCCCGAATCGGTTTTGATCGTGATGTACTGCGTCGTTTCGCCGCGGCGCACCAGCAGCGCCAGGTTTTTGCGCGCCTCAAGCTTACCGAGGGCTTGATTAAATTGTTCGATCGTTTTCACTTCGCTGTTATTGATCGCGAGAATCACGTCGCCCGGCTGCAAGCCCGCTTTCGCTGCCGCGCCTTTAACCTCTTCGACGAGCACGCCTGCGGAGATTTTCAATTCCTTACGTTGATCCGCCGTCAGTTCGGACAACGTCAATCCGAGTTTAGTGATGTTTTCCGTCTTGCCGCGCTTAAACGGCGGCGGCGCATTCGGCGCTTTGTCGACCGGCAGCTCGCCGGTTGTGACCGCGATGTCCTTCATTGCGCCCTTGCGCCAAACCTGCACGTTGGCCTTCGATCCGGGCTTTACCGCGCCGACTAAGCGCGGCAGATCGGTCGAGGTTTTCACATCTTTGCCATCGAACTTCAGAATAATATCGCTTGACTCTATACCGGCTTTATCCGCCGGCCCACCCTTCTCGACATTGGCGACCAATGCGCCCTGCGCCTTCGGCAAGCCAAAGGAATCCGCTAATTCTTTGGTGACTTCTTGGATCACGACGCCAAGCCAACCGCGCGTGACCTTACCACCGGAGCGCAACTGGTTGGAAATATCCATCGCGACATCGATCGGGATCGCAAACGAAAGCCCCATGAAGCCGCCGGTGCGGCTATAAATCTGCGAATTGATGCCGATGACTTCGCCGTTTAAGTTATACAGCGGGCCACCGGAATTGCCGGGGTTAATCGCGACGTCGGTTTGAATAAACGGCACATAGTTCTCTTGCGGCAACGAACGCCCCTTGGCACTGACGATACCAGCGGTAACGCTGTTGTCGAACCCAAACGGCGAACCGATCGCCAAGACCCAATCACCAACGCGAACTTTAGACGGTTCGCCAACGCTCACTTTCGGCAATCCGGTCGCTTCAATTTTTATCAGCGCGACATCGGTACGTTTGTCCGAGCCGATGACCTTGGCTTTAAATTCGCGCTTGTCGTTTAGCGTGACGGTGATTTCATCAGCCGCGGCGACCACATGGGCGTTGGTCATGATGTAACCGTCGGCGCTGATAATGAATCCCGATCCGAGCGATTGGCCATCGCCTTTCGGAATCGGCTGCGGAATATATTTGCGGAAAAAATCGAACATGGGATCGTCTTCCGGAATATTCGGCATATTCGGCGCGGCACTGGGCGGCGCCTTCATGTTGGTCATTGTGCTGACATTCACCACTTCGGCACCGTGGCGCTCGACTAAGTCGGCAAAGTCCGGCAGCTCGCGCGCGTGCAACGACGTTAAACCAGTCAATACAAAAAATAGCGTACCGTAAAATAATTTTTTCATATTTGTTCCCTGTTTATTCGAATAATACGTTGGGGTTTCACTGCTCAGTTCGTCGATGCCGGCGCATTCCAGATTCGCGAATTGCGTCACTACGGTCGGGTTTCTTTCACGACCGAATTGGCAATTTCCATCACAGCAATGGCCGGCACTTCACCGACCACGATGACGTTGTGCTCGGCAAGTTGCTTACTGTAAAAACTGACGGCGCCTTGCTGAGTGGGCTTCGTGGTTTGCTTCGGCTCGCCTTTGCGCGGCTCAATGAACACCGACACCGATGCCAGACCGTCGGAATAAAGTAACTGCGTAACCGGACCAGGCCGATTTGCCAGCGTGCGCTTCAATTCGACTTGCTTCTTAAATCCAGGCGGCAAATTCTTCACCATCCAGCCGGACAAATCCACTACCGGCGGGCTGTGGCGTACCCAATTTTCATTGGAAAAATTCGATTTCATCGTGTCACGAACGATCAGTTGCCCGATGTGAACATCGCTGAAACTAAAGTGTTCGACGATTTGTTCGCGATCGCGTATCGTATTCGCGCGCAGCAACAACCCAGTCTCGATGTCCGCGCAGAGACGATAGCCGTAGCGGAATTGATCTTTCGGCTCCAAGTGAACCCACTGACAATCGCGACCCGCAACACGATCTTTGCTGCGCAGCTTAATCGTATAGCCTTCGGTGAAATGCTGTGGCGGATCGCTAATCAAGGCCGGAAAAAAGCGCTTTGCCTGAGCGCGATCAATCTTGATCGCTTTGAGCTCAGGCATGTAGCACCATACCTCTTCTTTATTGCGAATGGTCTCGCGAATCGGCCCGTCCAAGGACTCGATTTTTTCGATCTCGCCGACTTCGTCCGCCAGATGGCGGATGCGCGACGTTTCCGCCTGGTCGCCATGGCGATATACAAATGTACCGGCATAATTTAATTGCCGCGCTGCGGTTGCCATGCGCGTCAACCATCCCATGGCATCCATGGCGGGTTCGGCGGCACTGCAAGTTACGGAATAAAGTAGGGTGAAGCCGACGGCCCAACGACCGTCGATCATCGCGACGAATCCCCGCTACCGGCCGCGCCAAAACTCGCCGGAATCAACGCATCGGGCGCGGCGGTGAACTCGCGATGGGCCTGGACAAAATCGACATCGCGGTCAACTTGAACCGGCTGCGACCCGACCGTCGGCGCAACCGAGACGACTTGCGGTGCCGGCGCCTGTTGCAATGCAAGCCAAGCCACGGCTGATAAGGTCGCGATCGATGCCGCAGCGGCAAGTGCGATGCGCGGAAAAGCCGGAGTCCGCGCTCGTCGCTGAGGCGCAAGTACCGTCGGCTCACTACGCAACTGCGACAAAATTTTATTTTCAAGTCCGGGAACGTGCTGTGCGTCAGAACGAAGCGCTTCACCGATCACGTGATAACAACGCCAGGCATTGCCGTGTTGCTCGTTTTGGTGGCAGGCCTTGATAATGCCGTCGAGGTCAGCCTGCTCCACTTCGCCATCCATCAGGGCGGATATTTCTTGAGTCATCCTACCATCTCCTGTCTATTCCAATATCCAACTGGGGTCGTAATTTTTCTGCGATCGCCTCGCGTGCCCGGAAAATTCTTGAGCGCACGGTGCCAATCGGGCAATTCATCATTTCGGCTATTTCTTCGTAACTCAACCCTTCAATTTCTCGCAGTGTAATTGCCGTTCGCAATTCTTCGGGCAATTCGGCCAGCGTCGCATTTACCGTTTCGGCAATTTGTTTGCTCGCAAGTTCATTTTCCGGCGTACTTACATCCCGGAGTTGATCTGCATCGTCAAATCCTTCCGCGTCCTCACTGGCGTAGTTCGTCGAGGTCGGCGGACGGCGGCTATTCGCCACCAAATAATTTTTCGCCGTGTTGATCCCGATGCGATACAGCCAGGTATAAAACGCGCTATCGCCGCGAAACGACGGCAACGCACGATACGCCTTGATGAACGCCTCCTGGGTCACATCTTCAACCTCGGCTTGGTCTCGCACCAGGCGCCCGAGCAAACGCGCGAGCTTGCGCTGATACTTAATGACCAATAGCTCAAACGCGCGTTTTTCGCCCGCTTGCGCACGCCGCACTAACTCCTGATCGATTTCGCGATCACTCACGTACGGCCTACTCCCTGGAAATAATTATGGTTCAACGGTTCGACGAAACGGACGCGACAGGCTCCGCGCGATTCCCCTTTTCGACCAATGCTGGCGCAGTATAAAGCAAACTGCCGCAGGGTGAAACGATCGCTACTTCAAAGACCTGTAGATTTGAATTAAGTTCCATCAAGAACTTGCAATGGATCACTGAACGTAAGCTAGTGTAGTGTTGCATTCTGTTTGCTACTTATGCGTAATGATGCAGATACCAAATTTGCATGGCTTGAGGGGCAACCGGCCTCAATGCGTTGCGATATGGGCTTAATAACCGATTGTCATTCCCGCGAAGGCGGGGATCCATTTGGCCGCGGCTGTTTCCCGGGCAGCACCGGATCCAAACGAGTAAGCGCACAGATCGCTGCGCCCTGATACGCCCTATGGATTCCCGCCTTCGCGGGA
>JANOGO010000368.1:0-2916 GCA_031406045.1 Pseudomonadota bacterium | reverse complement strand
TGAACAGCGTAAACGTTGGCGTTGTAGGGTGGATCAAGCAAAGCGGATCCACCGTGGCGAACATCGTTCGCCGATTTTTTCGCCCATGGTGGATCCGCTGCGCTTGATCCACCCTACCTTTGAAGGTCGGTTCATGGAAAGGAGCGAATGCGACGACGCAATCTCGCCTTTCGACGCCGATTGAAAAGCGAGATCGCCGCGCTTCGCTCGCGATGACATTTTGGATGGGTAAGCCAGGAAGCATATCGAGCCTTGCTCGTGGCAAGGCATCCCTGGAGAGCCAGTATTCATGCGGCTTCTGGCGATGCCTTAAAAATACCAATTCGTCATTCCTGCGTAGGCGGGAATCCATACTGAGTAATAACGTGAGACGCTAAATGGATTCCCGCTTTCGCGGGAATGACAGTGAACTAAACTTGTTGCCCAATGAAACGTTGGTGTAAATCGAGGGTTTCCTTTCCGCCAGATTTCATTCTTTCAGGGCTTCGCCCCCCGGATTGCGCTGGCGCTTATCTGGGCTAAATTAGATTGAAAACTTCGCGACGGCCTTTTCATCCCACTCGATACCCTGCCCGGGTTTGTCGAGCACGATGATGTTGCCGTCCTTGAGTTGAAACGGCTCGGTCAATATCGGATCCGCCCAATCTTGCCATTCGAGCCAGTGCGCAGTTTCGGTGACGCGCATGACGTGCGCTGAAATTTCCGGGTAGAGATGCGTGGACATGGGAATGCCGGCGGCGCCGGCGATCGCGGCGGAACGCAGCCATCCGCTGACGCCGCCGATGCGCATCATGTCGGGCATGACGTAATCGCCTGCGCCGACAAGGATGGCTTGGTAGAGCATGCGCGGGCCGTAGAAATTTTCGCCTAGTTGAACCGGCGTGTTCAATTCGCGCGTGAGTTGCGCGAAGCCGGGAATGTTGTCGTAGGTGATCGGTTCTTCGAACCAATACAGGCCCTGATCGTCGAGCGCATGGCAGCGCACGCGCGCGTCGCCGAGCGTTAGGCCTTGATTGAAATCCACCATGAGTTTGACCTCAGTGCCCACGCCTTCGCGCACAGCGGCGATGGCGGCAAGATCGTCGGCTAATTTGTCGCGGCCGAGCCGCAGCTTCAGCGCAGTAAACCCACCTTCGGCCACGAGCGCCGCGGCCTCGGCAGCTAACTGGTTCACCGGCGTTAACCAAAGTCCGTTGCTGTTGTAGGCAGGCACCGGGCCGATCGTGCCACCAAGATAAACGGCGAGCGGCATGCCGGCGGCTTTGGCCATTGCATCCCACATGGCCATATCGAGGCCCGATACCGCGATCAGCGACACGCCTTCACGGCCGACCAAGTGCAGCGAACCGATGCCACGGCGATAGCTATCGAACGGCGCGATCGGTTGATCCTTCGCTGCCGCGGCAAGATCCTCAATCGTGTGAATAATGTAGCGCACCGATTGCTTGAGATAAGGCTCAAGATAGCTGTGGCCCACCACGCCTTCGTTGGTGTAAACGTCGATTAAAATTACCGGCCATTCGTGAAACAGACCCACTCTGGAAACAACAGGGCGTTTCAGCGGGACGAGAACGGGCCGGGCTCGAACACTTTTTAACGTGAGTGGCGTTTGCGTCATTAACAATCACATTCAGGGTATGTAATAGGAAAATTATCCTAGCATACGAAGCAGGACATCGCGGCTACTAATCGGCGATTGCATTTCGTATAGGGCTGCCAGGAAGCTAAATTTTTCGCCGCAACGCACTTAGTGTGATTGCAGTCGTATAATTTCTTTTAGCGTTGTGAGAGATGCTACAAGTCTCGACACGGCGCCTTTAAGTTACCTAAATTCATGGAGGAAATCAAATGCGCGCAGTAAAACTTTTAACAATCAGCGGACTTTTCGGTTTGAGTCTTGGCCTTGTCAACAGCGCGTCCGCGCAGGAAGCAAAAACATTTTTAACTCAAGCGACGGCGCAAAAAATGGCGGCTGCCTGCGAAGCTAAAGCAAAAGCGGAAGGTTGGAAAATCATCATCACCATCGTTGACGACGGCGGTAATCTAAAGCACTTCAGCCGCATGGACGATTCATTTCATATCAGCATCGAGATTTCTCAAATGAAGGCGAATACGTCGGCGGGCATTCCGTTCTCGAGCAGGAAATTCGGCGAGATCGCCACACAGGTTAAGGGAATTGAGTTCACGCCAAGAACGGCGACTTTCCCGGGCGGACTGCCGATCATCACGGCGAGCGGCAAACATATCGGCGGCATCGGCGTGAGCGGCGCCAGCGGCGATCAAGACGAAGCCTGCGCGCAAGCGGCGTTGGATGCGGTTAAAGATAGTTTGAAGTAAGTTCGTTTGAGTTGCCCTGCCCGGAGGTGCATCCTGCCGAGGGGGGCTTGGGCCATTGCATCCTGGCAGGGCATGCCTCAAGGCCAAATATCGATGCAGTCCCTGGAGATACCTTGAAAATACCGAGATGTCATTCCCGCGAAAGCGGGAATCCATGTTGACGTTCAAAGGCCAAACGGATTCCCGCTTTTGCGGGAAAGACAAGAGGTTAGGTTTGGCTGAAAAGAATTTATTCTGCAAACCCAAAACCCTGTATACTTCGCGCCGCGGCAATAGTTTCCAGTCCTCGCGCCGCAGCCAATCTGGCCTTTCAAAGTTTTTCCCTTCTGCCTGAGACTGGCGCCCCTACTAACGGTGGCGACGGGCTGATCTTTCCATTTGGAGTTGTATGTCCTTTTCCTCACTCGGCCTGGCCGATGATATTGTCCGTGCCGTTACTGAACACGGTTACACGATACCCACCCCTATTCAACTAAAAGCGATTCCTGCGGTGTTATCTGGCGGTGATTTATTGGCCGGCGCGCAAACCGGCACCGGCAAAACCGCCGGCTTTACTTTGCCGATTTTGCATCGGCTCTC
>JANOGO010000280.1:0-13747 GCA_031406045.1 Pseudomonadota bacterium | reverse complement strand
AAAAGTTGACGTAATGCGAGAACGCCGCCAGGAGATCAATCGCTTTGCTATTTTCTGTGGTCGCCATCTCGGCTCGGTAGAGCTTTGCGAATGTTGCCCAATCGAGTTCGGTCTTGGTGAGTAATGCAAGTTTGACGGTTGCGGCGCTGGGCGCAAGATTGGGAAACCACACGTCGTACCAATTCTGCGCAGCATATTCGGATTTCGCCACGCCCCTAGGCGGACGCCGCACAGTACCGATACGCAACACCTCGCCGCGGAGTCGTTTCGTCCCCAGACGGACGATGCGGATGGTCATAAGAGCTAGCCGCTACGCTGCGAACAACTCTTGCAGTGTCTCGAGGGTCAGTTTCAGCGTCGCCGGATCGGTAGCGCCCAACCGTTTCACCAAACGAATTTTATCGAGCGCACGAATTTGGTCCAACAACACAAGTCCACTTTTACGTTTGACGGTGATCGGAACGCGAAATGGTGCGACCTGGCTCCCAGTCGTCATTGGCGCAACGATGACGGTGCGCAGCCAGCCGTGCATTTCCGGCGGCGAGATGACAACGCAAGGTCGAGTCTTTTGGATTTCACTGCCGACAGTAGGATCGAGCGCGGCCAGCCACATGTCGCCGCGTTTAACTTTCACCCCTTCAAATCGCGATCAGCCTCGTTGGCGAACTCCGGCCAGGCTAACTCATCGTCTTGCGCCGCGGCGATTTGCTGCGCGGCGGCGGCCCAATCGGCGCGCGGCGCACGGCGCGGTTTACGAATAACGATGGCGCCCTTCTCGACGAACATCTCCGCCTCGACTTCCAAACCCACTTGCGCGAGTAGTGGTTTGGGGATGAGAACGCCTTAGGAGTTTCCCATTTTTCGGATTGCGGTTTTCATACGGATTAAGTCTTAGGCCGGAATAACAATGTTATAACTCCGGTTGTGTCTCGTCAAGCGCCGAAAGTTCGTCACAACACCTAGTCCAATGGCCCGGGAGCCGCATGGATAGCCGATCTTCGATTAGTTAGATATAGACGCGACCAGCAAACCCACTGCCCCGGCGACCTTACATAGCTTGCGATCCAACGACACGAATAGTTGCGCTTCGCACCGGGAAGCCGTCGCCAAATGCAAGGCGTCGCCGTCGCGCAGACCGAGAGAAAACTCTCGCAGCATGGTTTCCGCTAAACGAAAATCTGTGGGCGTCACTTCCGCAACGGTCATATTGGGAAGCAGCGCATCTTCAAGCAACGCGCGCGCCGCCTCGCCTTGGCTACCGCTAATGTCCCGATTTCGAACCTTGATGCCCATCGCACTGGTGAACTCCGTCAGCACCCAAGCGCTTACCGCGAGGTCTTTCGTGTGCCTAGAATCCAAGCGATCGAACCATGACCGGGCACGCGACGATGTCGTTTCCGGCACGATCAAGGGCACGATCACACTGGTGTCGAGATAAATCACGTTTCAATAGCGGGCCTGTTTTCGCACCATAGAAACGCTTACTTTACTTTTTTGCAGCGTATCGCGAAACGCGTCGATTTTCGTCCAGTCGATGGTCGTGGGGTTTGGTTTCTCGGGCAGAATGCGCGCGACCGGCTTACCGCGCTTGGTCACGACCACTTCTTCGCCGCCGGCCACGGCCTCAAGGATTGAGCTTAAGTGCGCTTTAACTTCCGCTACCGTGTATGCGCCACTGTGAATTTTCCTTCATATAGTCATCTAGATGACCCTATGATGGCACGCGAACAATCGGGCTAACGTAAAGTTGTGCTACGTTAGCCGACTGATCCGCTGTTAGAAACCCGTCCCAGATATTTTTAAGGTGCCGCGCCAGGAGCCGCTCCCAGCTTTAGTCTTGGCGATGCATGCTCTAACAATCAGTATCCATACGCCTCTCAGCCCGGCGACTTTGAAATCACTTTCCAATACAAAACCGCGAGAAGATTTCCCCGAGCAAATCATCGGCGCTGAATTCGCCGGTAATTGAACTCAGCTCCCGCTGCGTCTGGCGAAGCGCTTCCGCCAATAGTTCCAATTGCGCCCGTTGTCGCCGCGCCTCGACTATCCAGGTCTGAGCGTGAGTGAGCGCTCGCACGTGGCGCTCGCGAGCAGCGAAGATGCCCTCGCCGCGGGGTTGCCAACCGGCGGCGCTTAACAATGCGGATTTCAACACGTCGATGCCTTGGCCGGTTTTCGCGGAAATGGGAACGCGGCTAGCGGTGCCGGTTGATTCGGCGCCGGGAGTTGTGCCGAGCAAATCAACTTTGTTTGCAACTTCGATAACTAGTTGGTCGCCGAGGCGCTCACGAATCGCGCGATCTTCCGCCGTCACACCGGTCGTGGCGTCGATCACGTGCAACACAACATTCGCCTGCTCCGCCACCGCCCAACTGCGTTCGACACCGAGACGTTCGACCATATCATCCGTGTTGCGCAAACCGGCGGTATCGATGATGTGCAGCGGTACGCCGTTAATCTGGATCGGCGCACGCACCGGGTCTCGCGTCGTACCAGGAATCTCGGTTACGATCGCAAGCGATTCGCCGGCGAGTTGATTGAGCAGGCTCGATTTTCCCGCATTCGGCCGGCCGATAATCGCGACTTGGATGCCCGAGCGCAACAAACTGCCCTGTTTCGCAGCAGTGAATACTAACTTCAGTTTTTCCTCAATAGCGTCAAGGCGGCCGTACGCGTTTGCCGCTTCGAGAAAATCGATGTCTTC
Organism: Pseudomonadota bacterium; assembly: GCA_031406045.1. Lineage (GTDB taxonomy): Bacteria > Pseudomonadota > Gammaproteobacteria > Burkholderiales > JALYOK01 > JALYOK01. Next base: position 11,043 of record JANOGO010000280.1, on the reverse strand, counting down.
TTCGGGAAAATCCAAGGTCGCCTCGACCAGCATGCGCAAGTCGATCAGTTCTTTTACCAACGCGTGGACGTGATTAGAAAATTCGCCAGACAAGGAACGCACAGCGCTACGCGCCGCTTCCGTCGTCGCGGCGTCAATCAGATCGGCGACCGCTTCGGCTTGCGCTAAATCGAGTTTATCGTTCAGAAATGCGCGCTGGGTGAATTCGCCGGGCTGTGCCATGCGCGCGCCGAGATCGAGGCAGCGCTGCAACAACGATCGCAATACGGCGTCGCCACCGTGGCCGTGGAGTTCCAGCACGTCTTCGCCGGTATAGGACGCCGGTGCCGGAAAATACAGCGCAATACCTTGATCGATTAACTCGCCGTGAGCATCACGGAATTTCGTGAGCGTGGCGTGGCGCGCTAGTGGTATTTTTCCGAGTAGCGCTTTGGCAAATTCACCTAGCGCGTCACCGGATACCCGCACCACGCCGATACCGGCGCGGCCCGGTGCAGTGGCAACAGCGGCGATTGTGTCAGCGTTTGCCACTGCCTTTCGGCGCGGCGGCGGCCAGCTCGGTCATGCGATTTATTTGCCATTGCTGCAAAATCGACAGCAGGTTATTGACAGTCCAATACAACACCAAGCCCGCCGGAAACCACAAGAACATCACGGAAAAAACCAGCGGCATGTAGAGCATGATCTTGGCTTGAATCGGATCCGGCGGCGTCGGATTCAATTTCGTCTGCAGGAACATCGTCGCGCCCATCAACACCGGCAAAATATAAAATGGATCGGCAGCGGACAAATCTTTAATCCAGCCAAAAAAAGGCGCGTGGCGCAGCTCTACCGCCGCTAACAACACCCAGTAAAGCGAGATAAACACCGGAATTTGAATCACGATCGGCAGACAGCCGCCGAGCGGATTCACCTTCTCGGTTTTGTATAACTCCATCATCGCCTGATTCATTTTTGCTTTGTCGTCGCCGTGTTGCTCTTTGAGCTTTTGTAGCTTCGGGCCGAGGACTTTCATTTTCGCCATGGACTTGTAGCTAGCGGCGGACAGCGGGAAGAACAAAAGTTTGATCAGCACCGTCAGCAAAATAATCGCGATGCCCCAATTGCCGACCCAGTTGTGAATGAAGGACAGGACTTTGAACAACGGCGCGGCGATGATCGTCAGCCAGCCGTAATCGATGGTGAGCTCCAAGCCCGGCGCCAGTTTTGCGAGCTTGTCTACTTCTTGCGGGCCGACATACAGCGGCACGGAAATCGTTCCCTTCGCCCCCGGCGCGATCGCACCGACGGGTATCACCACCCCGGCCGTATAGAGTTTGTCTCCGACTTTCTTGGTGAAAAATTCGCGCTCTACGCCGTTTTTCGGCAGCCATGCCGCAACGAAATAATGTTGCAACATCGAGAGCCAGCCGTTATTGGCTTTCTGCGGATAGTCGACTTTGCCTTTGTCGATATCGGGAAAGCCGATTTTTTGAAATTTCTTTTCTTCCGTGAACACCGCCGGACCGGCGAACGTCATGATCCCGAAGGGGTTGGTGGACGGCGCTTCGCCGTAGCGGAAGAACTGGAAATAAGCATCGGAAGAAATCGCCGCGCCGCTTTTGTTGTCGATTTCAAAATTAACGTCGACTACGTAAGTACCGCGGTGAAACGTGTATTGTTTAGTAACTGCAAACCCATCATTGGCTTGACCAGTCAATCTCACCGTCAGTGAGTCTTTACCTTGCTGCAACTCATAATTGCTCGCATCGGCCTTAAACAGGCTTTTGTGGTTCGGCAAACCCGCGCCGATCAATCCGGATTGCGCGACGTAAATTTGCGGCGTGTTATCGTTGAATAACGCCAGGTTGCGTGTCTTATCTTCCGACGATTTATGCTTGATCAGCTCGACGTGACGCAGATCGCCGCCATTGCTATCGATTTCTGCGATCAATAAGTCAGTTACCACTCGCACTCGCTCTCCTCTAGTGAGTGCGCCCGTATCAGGCGCGGCCGCGATCGTCGTGCTAGATGTGCTAGCAGGCGCTGCGGTCGTTGATGTCGAGCTCGGCGGAACGTTGTTGGTGGCAGCCGGTTGATTCGCGACGGTTGGTGCCGGCAGCGGCATATGTTGCTTTTGCCACGCGGTCCACAACAGGAAACCGGAGAACATAAAAACAAATAAAGCGACGAGGCGTTGGGTTTCCATTTTTCTTGGACTTCTTAAGGAACGGGATCAAATCCACCGGCATGCCATGGGTGGCAGCGGGAGATGCGTTTCACGGTGAGCCATGAACCGCGCGCCGCGCCGTGGCGGGACAACGCTTCGTTGGCATAGTCGGAACAACTGGGGAAAAAGCGGCAATTGCGGCCCAAGAACGGACTGAAGGCCACGCGGTAGATAGTGAGCGCTAACATTAATATTTTTGCGATCACTCAAAACCGCCCTATAAGTTTATCGAGCTCTCGACTGACGCGAGAAAAATCACGTTGGTCGTAATAACGGCGAACCCGAATTACCACATCTTGGCCGTGCAATAATGAGCCGTGAGATTGATGCCAAGCACGCAAGATTCGCTTCACATAGTTTCGCGAAACCGCCGACGGGCAAATGCGCTTGCTAACGCTAATACCTAAACTTCCGGCGGGCCGATCCGTTTTTCCGAGATAAAACTGCAAAAAGTGGCCACTTTGCGACTTGCGTTGCACGAACACGCGGTCGAACCAACCGCGCGCGGTTTGCTTTTTCTGCGCTTTAACCGGCGCGGTCAAACAGCCAGGCGGGTACGACCACGGGCGCGGCGAGCTTTAATTACCGCCCGGCCACCCTTTGTTTTCATCCGAACCAAAAATCCGTGGGTGCGGCTACGCTTGGTAACTGAAGGCTGATAGGTACGTTTCATGATGATCTCGATGTAGCAAACCCTAAATTACAAAGGTTATTAGGCTGCCTGTCAAGTCATCGCGTGGATACTGGCTCTAAACGACCTGTGGATAAGTTCATTTCGGGCGCGTATCATAAACTTTGTCTTGGTTCCGGCCAAGGCCTCAAAATAACTATAATTTCCCAATAAATCAATTTGTTAACTATGATCGATCCGTTCTGGCAGCAATGCCTGACCCATCTACACGGCGAGCTATCGCAGGGCCAGTATAATAACTGGATCAAGCCGCTCAGCGTCGCGCTGGAAGACGGCCAAATTTTGCTGCTTGCGCCGAATAGTTTTGTGCTGCAATGGGTTCGCGACCGCTTTTTGAAGCGTTTCGAAGACCTTGCGGAACGCTATTTCGGCAAGCCGATGCGCTTTGTATTGACCGTTCGGGAAGAATCTGCGACCTCGCCGCCGGTGCACGAGGAACTCGCACCGTTAAGCGTGAATAACGCCTCGAACGGCAAAATGTCGCCGCGTATCGTGACCGGCGCCGACGATAACAATCGCATCAATTCGACCTTCACCTTTAACAATTTTGTCGCCGGAAAAGCCAACCAACTCGCGCGCGCCGCCGCCCAGCAAGTCGCCGAACATATCGGCACAGCTTATAACCCGTTGTTTATTTATGGCGGCGTCGGCCTCGGCAAAACGCACTTAATCCAAGCCATCGGCAACGCCGCGTTACAGCGCAATCCAGCCGCGAAAATTCAATACGTTACCTCGCAAGACTACGTCACCGACGTGGTGCGCGCCTATCAGCATAAATCGTTCGATAATTTTAAGCGCCGCTATCACACACTCGATCTTTTGCTGATCGACGATATCCAATTCATCGGCGGTAAATCGCGCTCCCAAGAAGAATTCTTTTTCGCGTTTAACGCGTTAATCGAAGCGCACAAACAAGTCATCATCACCTGCGACCGCTTCCCGAAAGAACTTTCCGATGTCGACGATCGCTTAGTCTCGCGCTTCGGTTGGGGTTTGACGGTCGCGATTGAGCCGCCGGAACTGGAAATGCGCGTCGCCATTTTGATCGATAAAGCAGCGGCGGAAAATATCGAACTGGACGAAAATATCGCTTTCTTCATTGCCAAGCATATTCGCTCCAATGTGCGCGAGCTCGAAGGCGCGTTAAAGCGCGTTTTTGCCTATGTGCGCTTTACCAGCACGCCGTTGTCGTTGGCGTCGACCAAGGAAGCGCTGAAAGATTTATTAGTTATCCAAAACCGCCAGGTCTCAATCGAAAACATCCAAAAAACCGTTGCCGATTATTACAAAATCAAAGTGGCGGAAATGTATTCGAAGAAACGCAATCGCGCCATTGCGCGACCACGCCAAGTGGCGATGGCACTGGCGAAAGAATTCACGCAACTGTCGCTGCCGGATATCGGCGAAGCGTTCGGCGGCCGCGACCACACCACGGTTTTACACGCTTGCCGAAAAATCGAAGAACTCAAAGACAGCGACGGCGGCATCAATCGTGACGTGGTGGTGTTGCAGCAAATACTAAAGGGATAAGTCGCGTCATAGTTGGGTATAATTCGGCGTTAATGTGCCATCACACTGCGGTTGCCGAAATCTATCCACAATTCATTCCCTGGCAACAGGCGATTTATACCGTACAAAATTTAGCGCTAAGTCTCGAGAAAAATTGAGAATTAGCAAGTTATGCGAACGCTGCGCTCGCTCTAATAAGTACTAATCAATAATATCTTTAAAGATTATGATTACTATTAAGACCTCTCGGAACGCTTTATTAATTCCATTACAAAAAGTTGCCGGCATCGTCGAGCGCCGTCATACCTTGCCGATTCTGTCGAACGTGTTAATCGACAGTCCGGGGGGGCAAGCCTGTCTGACGGCAACGGATCTGGAAGTACAAATCCGCACCCACGCCGACGTGCAGCTTAAAGACGCCAGCGAAAGCATCACCATCGCCGCAAAAAAACTGCTGGATATTTTGCGCTCGTTGCCGGACGATGCCGACGTCGTGCTGGATGGTAAAGAAAGCCGCTTAACGCTCAGGGCCGGCAAATCGCGCTTCGTGCTGCAAACCTTGCCGGCAGCGGATTTCCCACGCTTAGCCGAGACCGGCGAAGCGGTGACAAGCTTTAGCCTGAACCGAAAAACTTTTAAAGCGCAGCTTGAAAAAGTTCAGTACGCCATGGCGAATCAAGACATTCGCTATTACCTAAACGGCATGTTGATTTCCGTCGCCGCCGGTATCGTTACCGCCGTCGCGACCGATGGCCATCGCTTAAGCTTCGCGCAAAGCACTATGCAAGGCGGCGACGTAACAGCCGAGGCGATCCTGCCGCGCAAAACCGTCGCGGAATTGATCAAGTTATTGGACGACGGCAATGCCGACGGCGGCGTCAACGTGACGTTGAAAACCAATCAGGTACGTTTTGATTTGGGCCATACCGAACTGTCGTCAAAACTGATCGACGGCAAGTTCCCCGATTACACCAAGGTTATTCCGAGCGGTTACACCAAGCACATCACGCTGAATCGCATTCAGCTGCAACAAGCGCTGAACCGCGCGGCCATTCTGTCGAACGAAAAAATTCGCGGCGTGCGCGTGGTGCTGACCAAAGACGTGATGAATATTATTTGCAGCAACAACGAGCAAGAAGAAGCGCAGGAAGAGTTGGCGATTGCTTACGACGGCGAGCCGCTTGATGTCGGCTTCAATGTCACCTATTTGCTCGACGTGCTAAATCATACCGTCGTCGAGAATATCGTCTGGTCGTTCGGCGATGCCAACTCGAGTTCCCTCGTCACGGTGCCCGGCGATGAGCAATTCAAGTATGTCGTGATGCCGATGCGCATTTAATCTGAACCGATTTAATTTAGGAAAATTCACGCGTGAGCGAAAGTAAAAAGCCGAAGGGCGCTGCCGAAGACGACTACACTTCCGACAATATTAAAATCCTGAAAGGCCTCGAAGCGGTGCGCAAGCGCCCCGGCATGTACATCGGTGACACCAGCGATGGCTCCGGCTTGCATCACATGGTATTCGAGGTAGTCGACAACGCCATCGACGAAGCACTCGCCGGGCATTGCAACGACATCAAAATTATTATCCACACCGATAACTCGATCAGCGTGGTGGATAACGGCCGCGGCATTCCGACAGACATCAAGGAAGACGACGAATTCAAGCGCTCCGCCGCGGAAATCGTCATGACGGAATTGCACGCCGGCGGCAAATTCGATTCGAACTCCTACAAAGTCTCCGGTGGCTTACACGGCGTTGGCGTGTCGGTCGTGAACGCGTTATCCGATTGGCTCAAGCTGCGCATTTCGCGCAACGGCAAACTTCATCAAATGGAATTTCGAGGCGGGTTCGCGGTCGCGCCATTGGCCGTTATCGGCAAGACTGAAAAGCGCGGGACAGAAGTACATTTTATGCCCTCCCTTGAGACGTTCACGCTGGTTGAATTCCACTGGGAAATCCTCGCGAAACGTCTGCGCGAATTGTCGTTCCTCAACAACGGCGTCAAAATTGAATTGGTCGACCAGCGCGACGGCAAGAGTGAAAACTTTGCCTATGCCGGCGGCATCAAGGGTTTCGTCGAGTACATGAATCGCGCCAAGACCGTGTTGCATCCAAAAGTGTTCCACGCCATAGGCGAAAAAGACGGCATGACCGTCGAGGTCGCGATGCAGTGGAACGATTCCTACAACGAATCGCTGCAATGTTTCACCAATAATATTCCGCAGCGCGACGGCGGCACGCATTTGACCGGCCTGCGCCAAGCGCTGACGCGCACGTTGAATAACTATATCGAAAAAGAAGATCTCGCGAAAAAAGCCAAGGTCGAAACCACTGGCGACGACATGCGCGAAGGCTTGACTTGCGTGCTGTCGGTGAAAGTGCCGGAACCGAAATTTTCTTCGCAGACGAAGGACAAGCTCGTCTCCAGCGAAGTGCAGCCGATCGTGCAAGAAGTCGTGTCGAGCAAGTTGATGGAATTTTTGCTGGAAAGCCCGTTTGATGCGAAGATCATCTGCAACAAGATTATCGACGCCGCCCGTGCCCGCGAAGCGGCGCGCAAAGCGCGCGAAATGACGCGGCGCAAAGGCGTGCTGGACGGCATGGGCTTGCCCGGCAAGCTTGCCGATTGCCAAGAAAAAGATCCGGCGAAATGTGAGCTTTATTTAGTCGAGGGCGATTCCGCCGGCGGCTCGGCGAAGCAAGGGCGCGATCGCAAAAATCAAGCGGTGTTGCCGCTGAAAGGCAAAATTCTTAACGTCGAGCGCGCGCGTTTCGATAAAGTCATTTCGTCGCAAGAGATCGCGACGCTGATCACAGCGCTCGGCACCAGCATCGGCAAGGATGAATACGCGCCGGACAAGCTGCGCTATCACCGCATCATTATCATGACCGACGCCGACGTCGACGGCTCGCACATTCGCACGCTGTTGCTGACGTTTTTCTATCGGCAAATGCCTGAGCTGGTCGAGCGTGGCCATATCTACATTGCGCAACCGCCGCTCTACAAAGTGAAACACGGTAAAGACGAGCGCTATCTCAAAGACGATCAAGAGTTGAAGCAACACTTACTCAAACTCGCGTTGAAAGATGCGGAGTTAGTCGTCGCCAAAGCTGAGGAACCGATGCAGCGCGCCGCGTTCGAAAAAATCGCGCGCGAATATTTGTTGGGCGAAGCGGTGATTGATCGGTTGGCTCGCTTGATCGAAGGCCAGGTACTGCACGCGCTGTTGATCGCGCCGGAAATCGATCTTGCAACCGAAGCGGGTGCAACGGCAACGGCAAAGCGCATCATGCAAGCAACCGGCAACAACGAAATCAAAATCACCGTCGAGCGCGACGAGCGCTTCGAATCGTATAAACTCAACATTTTGCGCATGAGCCACGGCAATGCTTACACGACTTATCTCGATCAAGATTTCGTCGAGAGCGGCGATTACACCCAGATCAAAAAAACCGCCGAAGTGTTGATCGGTTTGATCCGCGACGGTGCATCGATCAAACGCGGCGATCACGAATTGCCGGTCGTTTCGTTCAAGCAAGCGCTTGACTGGTTGCTCGAAGAAGCGCGCAAAGGCCTCACCGTGCAACGCTACAAAGGCTTGGGCGAAATGAATCCGACGCAGTTGTGGGAAACGACACTCGATCCGGGCACGCGTCGTTTGCTGAAAGTGCAAATCGAAGACGCCATCGCCGCCGATGAAATCTTTATTACGCTAATGGGTGACGAAGTCGAAGCGCGTCGCAACTTTATTGAACGCAATGCGCTCGGTGTACGCAATCTGGATGTCTAAAATGTAGGGTGCATTCATGCACTATGTTTCTTCAGTGCATAAATGTACCCTATGCCAGGAGTAGCGTGGATATTGGCTCTCCAGGCATGCCATGCCAGAAACAAATAGCCACAAGCATCTTCAAGCACTCAGCAAAATAAACGTAGCGTGCATTCATGCACCAAACATCCCGCATCGCCAATTAAAATCCCTCAAGCCATAATAGGCGATGGTCGATAACAATTACCCTTGGTTTCGCCTTGCAGTAGCGCTGCTGCTTTCCACCATCGGCGGTGTCGGCATGTGGTCCGTCGTTGTGGCCTTGCCGAGTGTCCAGGCAGAATTCGGCGTCGCGCGAGCGGCCGCTTCATTTCCTTACACGTTAACGATGATCGGCTTTGGCCTCGCCAGTATTTTCATGGGCCGTCTGGCCGACCGCGTCGGAATTTTTATTCCCGTCGTTCTCGGCGCCGTCTTGCTTGCCCTCGGTTTTGTTGCGGCCGGTCGCGCGGCGACGATTGGCCAATTCACGTTGATGCAAGGTTTGTTGATCGGCGTTGGTAGCTCGGTGACCTTTGCGCCACTGCTGGCCGATACCTCACTTTGGTTCACGAAAAATCGCGGCCTGGCGGTCGGCATTATCGCCAGCGGCAATTATCTCGCCGGCACGATTTGGCCGCCGCTGCTCACGCACTTTATGCAAACCAACGGTTGGCGCGCGACTTATCTCGGCGTCGCGATATTTTGTTTCGCGACGATGCTACCGCTCGCGCTGGCGCTGCGTCGCCGTGCACCCCTGCCGGCCGTTGCGGTAAACGTGGCTCGAGGGGGGGAAGCGATTGAACCGCGCCCGCTCGGATTTGCGCCCAACACATTACAACTGATTTTGATCGTCGCCGGGTTGTCGTGCTGCGTCGCGATGTCGATGCCGCAAGTTCATATCATCGCCTATTGCGGCGATCTGGGCTTCGGCGTCGCGCGCGGTGCGCAAATGCTTTCGCTGATGCTGGCGTGTGGCATCGTCAGCCGCCTGAGTTTCGGCTGGATTTCCGATCGCATCGGCGGCTTACGAACCTTGCTGCTCGGCTCCGGCTTGCAGGCGATCGCGTTGCTGCTATTCGTTCCCTTCAACGGCCTCGCGTCGCTGTACTTACTCTCGGCGTTGTTCGGATTATTCCAAGGTGGCATCGTGCCGAGCTACGCGATCATCATCCGCGAATTTTTCCCGGCAAAAGAAGCCGGCGCCCGCATCAGCCTTGTGATAACCGCCACCATCTTCGGCATGGCGTTAGGCGGCTGGATGTCCGGCGTGATCTTCGATTGGCTCGGTAGCTACCGCGCGGCGTTTATTAACGGCGTCGCGTGGAATCTTCTAAACATGGCCATCGCGCTATGGTTGTTGCGGCGATCAGCCCAGTTTCTAACCCGCTTATAAGCTTCAACGTCAGCGTTACGGCAAACAATTCAGCCCAAACGCGCGAAAGTCATCGTCGATCGCCACGGCGCTGTCGATTTTGAGCCGCTGAATGATCGCGAAGCTGGTGCAATCGGTGAAACTGAAACTTTTATCGCGGTAGCGGGTAAATATTTCCCAAGCACGATTTTCGTCGAGCTTGTCGACCCGATGGACTTTTGCCAATCCACCACTCATCAGGCTTGCGCCAAACGATTTCGCCGCAACGAACCCCAAGCGATAACGAATCAGCGTGACCGATTCATCGAACACAAAATTGCTGGTGACTAACGGCAGTGTCTGTTTTTCGAGAAAATCGGCGACGCGGGAATGATCCGGATCCTTTCGATCCGCCAGCGCGTACCACGCACCGGTATCGATGAATAAAGATCTCACCGCGGCTTGCGAGCGTATAAAAATTCGTTGTGATTGCGTCCAATCGCACGCCCATCGCCCTCACCCAAGCCGGTTATTGCGGCAAGCCGCGCGGGCTTCGCTTTGCCACGCTCAGGTTGTTGCAACTGCTTAACAATCATGCCGCGCACCACTGCGGCGAGGCTGATGCCCTGTAGCTGCGCTTCGCGCACCAGCAAATCGTATTGCTCGCTTTCAAGCGAAATTTGGGTTCGGTGCATATGGACCCGCAATAAACAAATGATATTGAATCTTACATCACTAAGACAAGTGATGTAAACATCGTGCACTTAGTCAGTTTACATTAATGGTGACGCAATTAATCGAAATTCGATCAGGTCGGAAGCCGCATGGCCCTAGGCCAGCCCCTCCAGCTTGCCTCCCGGCAAGGCATGGCCTAGACGGCAAGATCCATGCGGATCAGGTCGATATTAGCGCAGCCTAGGATCATCCCATCGCGCCAAATGAACCGGAGCTACGCGAAGCGCGTGAATCTCTGGTTGGCCGCGGTAGTCCGCGCTTTCTCCAATTGCGCGCACACGATCTTGCCTTGCGATACGCCAGTTTTATCGGCGGTATCTTCAAGCCACGCGGTTAGCTCGTTGCTCACGCGGATAGAAATTGGATGACTAATATACAAAGGGGTATGCAAATCATATCCAGATTTCAAGCACGACATCACAGCGTGGCGAAGGCACAATTGAATCTTTCCGTCCACGTGATATGGCAACAAGCGTTGGCGTGGGGGCTACATACTCGATGAGCGGACTCGCACCTCTCAATTCCCTAACTTGTCAAAGTAGTCGTCAGCACTCAGTCTGGTTCCTACAACGCGGCAACCCCACTACAACACTCGACCATATTGCGTATAGGCTCGCGCCCCGGTACTCTTCATGGACGAGAGGAGAGGTCGAAAGGTTTCAAATGACGGTGGAGCAGAAATGGAAGCAAGCCGATACCAAACCTGGGGCCGATGCGTTACCCGCCGACACT
>JANOGO010000222.1:0-20475 GCA_031406045.1 Pseudomonadota bacterium | reverse complement strand
AGTTGCTCAGCGACCACGCCGTGGTCAATTCCTTTCGACAAAAGCAAAGCGGCTGTAGTTATCAATCGAGATTCGTAGTCTGCGACATCGATACGCCGATCGCGCACAACACTATGCAGGATACCGGCGCCGGCGAATGCTGCGACGCGCGGCTGAGTGCCTAGCCATGCCGCGCCAACGTCTCGGCGATAAGCTGTGAGCGCTGCGCGAATCGCAGCTTGGCATGAATCGCCGGCGGATGTGCAAATTCCCCAAAGCACGTAGTGCCCCAGGAGGATACCAAGATCGTAGGCCGGATCGCCGATACTGGAACAAAGTTCTAGATCGATCATCCCAACCTTGCCCTCGCCAACGCGGATGTTTTTGGGGCAACAATCGAGCAGAAAAAATCCTTTCCTGCGCGCGGCTTCACTTGACGAACTTAGGCGCCGTAAATCGACGCGCAACTGAGGCGAAAACATAGGCGATTCGAGTTCCGTGGTACGCAGAGCCAGCATCGCCGACCAGTGCAGCAGATCGGTCTCGTGTTCACCCCAAAGCGCCGGAACATTCTCGGTCATGTTGTGGCATGCCGCGAGGAAACCGCTTGCCTTGACCGCAATTTCCGCGTCGAATATTCCCTTCCGCAAATTATCTTGTAGCGGCTTGCCATTTGGACATACTTCGCTCAACACCAGCACCGATGATTGCTTGTCGAAATGAACGACCTCGGCGAGTTCGATATCGGCGCGCAAGTTGGCTCGCAAGCATTTAATCGCCCGGCGCTCCGTCGACAGCCGCCGGCGTGGCTTGGGCTTAAACGGCTGCCCGAGACTGCCCGATTCGGCCGTCTCGCCGGCATACTTCACGAACAGCGAGGTATCGTCTAGACGCCGCACCCGAAACACCGGATCCATTTTGCCGGGCACGACGCACTGGAACTGCGGACGGTCGCCAACCAACTTCGGGTCCAAGAGTATTCGCAGCTTCTCTTCGATGATATCGTTCATCTCGCGCAGTCCGCTGCGACAAATTGACCACACATTTGCGCGCTGCTCTGCGCTGAGGTTCTCGGGTAGCGCGGTCATGAAAGCTTCACGACTCTCATCGCCATCGGCAAGCGCTTGGCGTAACGCCGTCGCGCGAATCTTGAGAGAACCGGTCGGCAACGGCAGCACCTCAGCAGACACGTCTGCGCGATTCTTCTTGAAAATCAAATCTTCGAACCGATCATCTCCACTCTCGAAGTCGGCTTCCCCGACGCAGAACAAGAGGGTATCACCGGCGCTAGCTCGTTCTAGATAGCCGAGCGCGTGGGTAACTGCGTTATGCGGCGCGATTTCGACGCGGGCCTTTGGGATATCGTGAAGATAGATCGACAGCACACGGCGAACAACGTCGGCGTCCAGCGCCTTGGTCGTTCCGGGAACATAGCGACATCGATTGGAAATGATCACAACGACTTCGTCGACGTCCGGCCGCGCCGCCAAATCGGCGATCGCGGTGAAATGTACCTTATGCGGCGGTCGAAACGCGCCGGGATAAAGCGCGATGCAACGACCTTTAATTATCTCGCTTGACTGCGACGGGACGCTGACACGAAGTCGCTCTGTTAACAACGTCCCACACGAGGTCAATGTTCGATCATCATTCATAATCTGCAGTTCGTCTGCGCAACAAATCTCTAGAAGTTGTAAGTCAACTCAAAGAGCAAGGAATTCGCGCGCTTGCCGGCAAACGAACCGTAGGCACTACCTGCCTTAAACGTCGCCAACGCGACGGAGAGATCGAGATGCGCCCATTCGCGAAAGCCGAACACCAAATCGAATTCGTGCCCTAACGCGCGGCTTTCACCGGTCAGATCGGCATCGATACGCACGTCGCGCATTGAGTCTGCCACTTTCGTTTGGCGGTAGCGGTGATACAACAGCTCGACCGAACTATTTTTCAGAAACTGAAAACCGACAGCAGCCGTCACAACATTCAAATTCGACAACTCGGGCCGAAACAATTCACCGTAGTACCGAAACCGGTTCACACCGAAAAAGCGCCACTTGTTGTTGTGCAGACCGGTCTGCCGAAACGCACTATCGACGCCATCCTTGAGGCTATCGTCCCCTGACGCCTGGGCGTAACCAAGCGTAAACGCCGGTTGCCACGGCAACGGCGTGCGCCAACTCACCCCGACATCGAACGCGGTGCCGCGCACTTTCACGTCTTGGCGTTCGCCCACCGTGCTGATGCGATTATCATCGGTGTCAAACTGAAGTAAAGATTCGCGGCCCCGCACCCACGCTGCATCGGCCCAATAAATCAAGTCGCCGTAAGTGTCCAACGAACGCTCGCCGATGGCGCGCAGACCTAACCAAGTTAGCCGCGCGTCACTCGGATCTTGGTCTATTTCGTCTAAGCGTGCGCCTTCGATTTCGGTGCGCGAACGATCTTGCTGACGCAACGCGAAAACTTCGATGGTCTGTTTGCTTGCCCACTGCCAACTACCCATGGCCATGAGCCGCGCGACACGGTTTTGCTCCGGAGCGATATTCTTTTGCAAAGTGGAAACCCGCGCCAATTCTTGGCCTGCGCCGAGTTCCGCATGAAAGGGTCCGTTGTCGTAGTACAAGCGTGCCGCATCAAGATCCGTATCCCACCACCATTCGCGCTTTTCGCGTAAGTTCTGGCGTCCCAGTTGCAAGCCGAATCCCGATCCCGCTAAACGATCGAAAAACACCCACATCTGGCCCCGTTCCAGAGACTTGTCGGAATTGAGATCGTTACCGGTATTCCGCAGTTCTGCTTCGTATTGCGCTTGAATTTCCGCGAATAAATAGATGCGTTCGCGCAGTGGATAAAACAATTCAACTTTGAATTCGTGGTCGAAGTCGGAGCGTTTTTCCGCGCCATCCAGTTCAAAGTTTCTGCGTTCGTGGAAGGTACCGTCGTATGCGCCGGTTATCGTCATCGGCCGGCCGAATAAGGGCACGCGAAACGGTTGTTCCGGCCGCCGCGTATCCTGCCGCCGCGTCAAGGATTCCACGGCGTTGTATCCGGCCTGCGGCATGACAATCGACGCACCAAACAGAGTAAACACCTTTGTGCCATCGGAACGCGGCTGCATGAGGCTCGCCACGCCGGTCAACTGCACCGTGTCTTCGGAAAACGGGCTGGACGGGTGCTGAACTGAAGTTGCTAACAACCGTGTCCCGCCAAGCGTTGCAACCGAAAGGCGGACGGGGACGCCGACAGCGAGCTTAGCCGCAGTCAGGCCTTTGAATTCGGTTTGGTCATCCCATTCAATAATTAGCGGGCCGCTTTTAAGAGTGCGGGCCTTGACATCCAGTGCGCTGATGTAAGCAACGATCTGGCCTCGTTTTGGGTCGGTTGCGGGCTCGCGCAACTGTACGCGCTCGGCTCGCAACTCATTCCCGGACCAAACCCCGGTTACGCGAAAATTTTTACCGGTGTAAAAATCCCACGCCAATGCAGGCCCAAAGCAAAGGCACAAAATAGTAGCGAGAAAAACGGACACGATTTTTTTCATATTATGCGGATTGTGAAAGTGTGGCAGCGAGTGTTCGCATCGGCAGGCAAATTACATGACGATGGCAACTCAATAGTTCGAGAAATTCGCTTAAGGCAGATAAGTCTGCCGGGCCCATCATTGCATGGTGCAGCATGACACCAACCAGTGGCGACTCTAACGCGTAAGCCAAGTTGATACCGAGCGCTTCGCGACTGATCTCCATTCCATTTTGGCGCTTTGACCAGTCGACATTAACGAGAAGCTCCGTCATATCGTCCACGTCAAGAGGTGCGGCGGTAGCGTCGCGCGATAGTGCTTGAAATCCCAGCGCCAGCAGTGCCGTGACCGTGGCCGACGAACACCGGTTCCACGGTGGCGTGAAAATCGGATCCAGCGCCGTACCGAGTTTTTCGCGCAGTAAACCGGCTCCTTTTTTTATATCTTGCGCTTGTAAAGTGGAGCTTCGGCTCGAGCCGAACTCGCATTTTCGCCCGGTTGATTCGTGGTTCGTATGGCTGTAGCCATGTTGGTGCAGGCCGAGCAACTTCGGCGCGCGGCGGTGACGTTCAAGCAACTCCGTCGCCAGGTCAACCCTTAGTTCGGTCGGAATAACGGCGAGGTCGATGGGCATGTGAAACTCGGCAAAACAGTCCAGTAACGCATAGAGTTTCTGATCAGCCCAACCGGCATCATCGTCGCGAAAGAACCAGTAGCTTGGCTGCTCGATTTGACCGAGCGCAACACGAAGGGGGTCGAGCCACGCACTCATGCCGCGCGCTGCGTTACGGCGGCAAACTCCACGCGCGGATGTTTGTCTCGAATACCGGTTAATTGCCTGATGAAACTCGCGGTGTTTTTGGCGCCGTCTAAATCCAATTTGCACGAATTCGGCTTAAAGCTAAGGCACTCGCGAATTGCTTCCACCAGCGCGGAGCCATTGAGCCGATTCGGATGCAACAGCCGCAAGGTACCCAGATCCGCCAAGCGTTCGGCACGATTGAGCTGTTCATCTTCGCGGCCTTCGGCATAGGGAACTACAACGGCGGGCACATTCGACGACAAAATATCCATGGAGGTGTTGTAACCGCACTGACTCACCGAAACGGCCGCTTGACGCATTTCCCAACACAGATCCGGCACCGATCGAATCAGTTCTAGCGCTGGTCGACTTTCTCCGGCGCGCAATAATTCGTTCCAATGTTCTTCCGGCAAAAATGGGCCCGCAACGAGCCGCATGGGGATTTTGTTGTCCCGCCACAACACATCATGGGCATCGAGCGCAGTGCGGAATAATGGGTAGCCCGCCATTCCGCCGCCGGCGGAAACCAGAACATGCTTGCCTCGCTCAACTGTGCGCGTTTGCGCCCGATCAGGTAAGACAAATCCGGTATGAAACACCGGAACGCTAAGTTGCGTCCGTGGACTGAACGATTCTTCCAGCCGCGCAAACAATGGGTCGGAGTGAACTAACACCGCATCGAAATAGCGATCCGTAATCCAGCGCGCGCGGTCATCATGGTGTTGTCGATCGGGCCGCGCATTGACCAGGATATCGCGCACACTGCTCATCACCAGCGGCGGGCGAACACGGCGGCAAGCAACTTTGAGTAACGGCAATAGTTCAAACGCAAATTTCTTGCGCCCAAAGGGAAATAATTCAATCAGCAAGACTGCGGGATTGGCCTGATTAAATGCCGTCAGCACTAGGTCGCGGCGCAAGCGCTTGGCTTCCTCAACATCGAAGCGCACATCGCGGCTCACCAGATTGTGGCCATCGACCATACCTAACGGTGGCAAATCGATGATCTCCACGCCGGTGGGCGAACGCAAACCGGGTGGAAAAGGCCCGCCGTTCAAAAACACCACTCTAAAATCCTGCACCAGCGCCTGAGTCAAGGCAAACGAGCGGGTAAGATGACCCATACCAATGGAATGTTGGCAGTAAAATAGTAGCGTCGGCTTGAGATTACTCATCACGCCACCCGCCCGATCCCATCGCGCGGGATAACCGGTTTGAGCGGCGATATGGTCCGCGCGATCATGAGCTTGTCCTTGGAGTCAACTTCGATTAACTTGCCGCCTTTGAGAGCGAGTACGCGATCAAATTTGGCAAACGTGGAAAACTGATGCCCGATGACCAATTGCGTCTTGCCTGAATGGATTTCGCTGAGGGCTCGATCAATAGCTGCGGCGGATTCGGGATCCACCGCGGAAGTCGGTTCGTCCAGGATGAGGATGGACGGGCGCTTGATCAAGGCGCGTGCAAGACAAATTCGTTGGCGCTGGCCACCGGAAAGCATGCAGCCACGTTCGCCGACCAATGCATCGTAACCGTCGGTTATTCGCATAATAAACTCGTGGGCATGCGCCAGGCGCGCGGCTTGCTCAATTTCTTCAAGGCTACCGTCCGGCTTGCCGTAAGCGATATTCTCGCGGATGCTGGCGCCAAACAAAATCGTATCTTGCAGCACGATGCCGATCTCTCGGCGCAGCGACTCGCGCGTGTACGCCGAAAGATTGCGGCCATCGATACGAATAGCGCCGCCCTGCGGCTCGTAGAGGCGCAGCAGCAAACTCACGAGGGTCGATTTTCCCACGCCCGACGCGCCGATCAGCGCAACGCGCTCGCCAGGGCGAATGTACAGCGAAACGTCATTCAGGATTGGCGACGTTTTCTCATAGCCGAACGTAACGTGATCGAGGGTGATCTCGCCTTTCAGATCGACGGCCTCAATCGCATCGGGAAAATCGCGAATGTCCGGCTCAATGGCAAAGACTTCGCTTATGCGCTCGGCACTCACTCTGGCTCGCGAGAACTTCGCCCAAATTTTTCCGAGATCTTTGATCGGCCGGTATAGTCCGTTGACATAGGCTACGAAAACCAATAAGTCCCCAGGCGTGATCTCCCCCTTGAGCGCGAGCCAAGCACCGGCAAACACCGTGCCCGCAGTACCGAGCGCGGTGGACAGCCCGATTGCCTTAGAAACCGCCGCCGCCGCGCGCGCATTCTTTAAGCCTGCCTCCAGGCCCTGCGCGCTTTCCGTCGAGAAACGTTCCTGTTCGTAATCCTCACGACCGAAAGCTTGCACCAGCGCGATGGACGACAACACTTCGTTAAGCCTGGAAACGACCTTACCCTCTTGCTTACGCTGGGTGCGCGCCGACTGACGAATCTGCCGATTCAAGCAATAAAGCGCAGCGAAAAGCAGCGGCAGCGTTGCCAACACCACGAGAGCGAGTTTCCAATTCATCGCCAGCATGATCACCACCACACCGATCAGCATCAAGAATTGTGCGGAAAAGTGAACCACCCAATCGGCGAACACATCGCGAATCATATTGGTATCGGAGGCCACTTTATTAAGTAACTCGCCGGACCGCGATCGATTGTGAAACGAAAGCGATAGTTGCTGCAGGTGTGAAAACAACTCGCGGCGTAGGGTATAAACCATTTCGTAGCCGACTTTTGCACTTACATACGTCTGCAAATAGGCGAAACTGCCGCTGAGTAAGGCGATCACCGCAATCGAGCACGAAATCACTACCAGCGCAACCGTTGTCCCGCTGGCGAATAGTGGCTGTAGCCAATAGAGCGTCGACGGCATTGGCTTCGCCAACAAAATATAGTCGATGACCAGCTTGATCGGCCAAGGCGACAAAAGCGTCATCGCGGTGGCTCCCAAAAGACTGATAAAAGCAATGGCGATACTCCACTTACGCGCGCGTAAGTCATTTAAAACAATGCGCTTGAAGCGCGAACTGTCGGATTTCATCGAGCGAGTTCCTTTTCTGCATCTGTACCTAGGTCGACCCCACGGATTGCGAGTGCCACGAGCCCAGGTACCCGCTCCCGCCAGCGCGATTCCAGTTGCACAGCGGCGCGATAAGCTTTATTGACGAGCTGGATGCGCGCGTGCCAAATAATCATGGCATCGGTAATGGTCCAGGCCGCATGGGTGCGGTAGTTGTCGAGCAACGCTCTAGCCAAGGCGGCCGGTGGGATGCGGATTATTTCCGTTTTGTCGCGCGCAAATTGTCGAACATGCGGATCGACGATTAGGTCGGCGAGATCTTGTGCCGGATCGCCGCCAGACCACTCGTCGAAATCAAACAACGCCAGTGCGCCGTCGGCGGTAATGAGAAACTGGCCAAAATGGACGTCGCCGTGAATCACTGCTTTTTGTGCAGGTGGCAATTGTGCTAACTCTGATTGCGCACGCGCAATAATTGCCCCCAGGTCGTCCGCAAGTTCAGGAAAAATTTGCGCCAACTTACGCGATTTCTTAGTTACATCGGTAAGCCTTGACTCGCGCGTAACGATTTCCTGCATGGGCAAATCTGCCGCATGCAACCGTGCGAGGCAATGCCCGATCGCCGCCATAGGCGCTGCATATTCGCCCGCTTCGAGCGCCGCCGTCGGCGGTATCCCGCTCAACTCGTCTTGCCACAAGGCATGCACCACCGCGCTGTAGCCCAATGGCCGCGCAATCCGGACACCCAATGTATTAGCAATGGCATGGCAATGTTTGATCCGCGAAAACACGCGCCGACCGTTGTCGTCCGCGAACACCTTGGCATATAAAATATAGCTATCGCGGTTATGGCCATAGTTGATTTCATAACGCAAAATACAGCGCTGTTCGGGACGATAACGCACGATATCTATTTTGACTTCGACGATATCATCCGCTGTAAAGGGTAAGCTAGCGTAGGGGAAATGCTGCGCAGCGCGAGTCACATCAAGCAGTTCGCGCAACTGTGGTAAACGCGGATCGTCCGGAAAATTCCAAACAATCATGTCCATTTCTGCTACATGCCGCGCGCCGTCCGGCCGCACCAACGCCGAGAATGCATCGCGGCTGCGACCCTGCAAATACGCTCGGCCGTACAGCATCGGTTTGTGGGAAGTATTGCGTTCAGGCGCAGCGTCGAACTCGTAGCTCACGCACAGAAAAGATTTGTGCCATGAAGCGGGATTCATGTAGGTACGACAACGCGCGTAGTGCACGTTGCACGCAGCAAATTCGAACGGCGCGCCCAGCAGTATCGGCATTTGCTGGCGCCACACCTCACCCATGGCATTAGCGTCGGTGAATCGCGCGAATGCCTGAACCGGTAGCCGGTTCATCATACTTTCTCCATGGAATCATTCATCGCACCGCCGACTAGCTCGACGGAACCGCCAATGGCAATACGTGTAGCGGCGGCAATCAAGTTCTCGATTGTGTCCATGCGAACGCGCTTGAGCGAGGTCACACAACGAAGCGCCCGCTCATGAATCAGCGCGCTCGCGGTGAACCAGGCGACATCTTGTTCCGAGACCGGCCAAGAAGCGCGCTGCCGATAAGCGGCCACGGCAATGGCCAGCATCGGCTGAACCTCTTCTAAGGGTTCGCCGTTTAAGCAAGCGCGACCAATTAGTTCGGCTAGAAAGCTTCCTAGTTCAGCGAGCGGCGGCCCGATCGACACACGATCCATATCGACTAAATAAACTCGGGTGGGAGTGACCAAGACATTATTAGAATGTAGGTCGCCGTGCCAGGTGCCGTTGTAGCCCAGATTCAAACGGCCGGCGGAAGCCGCCAAAATGTCGACAATTCGGCGTAGGCCGATAGCGCAGTCGGGATGTGCAGCGGCAACGACATTGCCAGCACTGGTCAGACGGTCAACCAAATCGCTTAACACTATGCGACGCGGACTTTTTACTGCCGTGCCATGTAATGCTGCGACCGCTCGGGCAACCCGCGCCAGTACTTTGTTGTCGACAACACTGGACGCAAGCAATGACATCAAGGTTACGCCCGGTACGCGCTCCTGCCAAAGCAGTCGATTTTTGCTCTGATAGGCAAGGGGTCGAGCATAGGACACATCAGCATCTTCGTGGCTCGCGAATGCCTCCATCTGGCGGTATGTTTCCGACCCGGCATCGTCGTAGCATGTTTTTCCGATTATTTCCCAGCTACGATGCGCGCCACTTTCCGCATGGATGAGCGTGAGCGTAATACTTACGCAACAAGTATGCTCCGGAAAATAGTTGGAGACAGTGTGGGCCAGATCCGTAATACGCCAACCATCACCCCAACGTTCGCGCACGACTTCGGGCAATAGGTGTTCGCGCAATTGCGCAGCGTCGGTCAACAGCGGTAGTGCCATCAATTTGCGATCATTAGGAAATGCCCACATCACCATGTTGAGCGGTTTGATTAAGGTCACGGGTGCAAAATAGGGCGTAGCAACAGTCGCCTCACCCAGTGCCTTGTTGTAACGCGCCAGCGCATCGTCGGGTGGATAAATGCCGGCCCAAAGGCGTTGTTTACGTTCACCCGCCTCGTCGCGAATCTTGAGTTGGTAACCGATGATGCAGTTGCGCCGGGCGCGGTACTTTACTCGCTCAATTTCGCACGCGATGACCTCGATACGAGCACCGTGCCGTCCAGACAACAATTCCGCGAATACCCGTTGCATGGCGTGCTCATCAAGTGCAGTCCCGAGAGCTGGCGAATCCCGATCGCGCGGTACAATTCGACACGAGTCCATCGTTAGCCTTGCATTGCCAGGAATGCATGACCCAACTCACTCAAATGGGCGCCTTGATTCGCATGAGCGGCAACAATTTCGCCATAAGCATCTTTACGCAACAACAGAAAAGACCCACTGAATTGGTATGGCCCGAAGCGCCAACTCCCAGCACCGCTGTTCGAATAAAAGCAATAGTCGGTCGTACTAAACTCACCACTGCCGATTGCAATCGAGAACGCGCAGCCATGTCCTTCAACGCCGTCATCTGCGGCGACGCGTAATTCGCGAACGCGAATACTCGGTGCTTGATCGCGATATGGATATAGCACCGTCTGAAAATCGGTATTGCTTGAGCTTTGAGTGAATCGAACAATGGGCGCAGCATGTTTGACGCCATAACGATAAGAAACGTATCCCGGCTCAATACCGAATTCCATGCTGTCGAAACGATCCTCCTGGGCGATGATCAAGTTCGGTGCAGTCACCAACAGCGTTCCGCGTTCGCGCTGAATCGCCACGCGATCCTGCGCGGATTCGCCTAGATGAAATAATTGGTCGTAGCGGTGCTTGCTCGGACTTTTTAGCGTGTCGCAGCAGATCCAATATTCGCCGAATGCGAAATACAAGCGTCGTTCGTGCACCGCATCGTACTCTTCGCTGCGCGCGACGCCATGTAAAAAATCGAAGCGCGAGGTCGATATAAACGAGCGCATTTCGTGTTGCGGCGCCGCTCCTTTTACTTTATGTCGAATACTGCCGTGGGCATGGCGCGATGCTTCTTTTATCGCGGTGGGCTCGTAGCGTGTCTGGTTTTTTCTGTCGACTAAAACGGTATTGTGATACGCCGTCCCGCGAAACCTCACGCGCCAGTTAGTTTCTCCGGCCTCGCTATAAGTGTAGCGGCCCGGATCGACAATCAGCGAACGACCGTAAGCCGCAAGCTCAAAATTTAAGCAATCCAGGTGACCGTGATTTCCCGCGCCCAATGGACCACAATCGAATATTAAGTATTGCTCGTCGGAAAACGCTTTTTCATCGGTACCCCACCCGCTGCGAACGATGCTATAGCCACTGTCGGCAAAATGTACCGAGCGTTGATTCGGCGGTTGGCCAAACTGCCCGCGGGTCGCGACGTAGCGCATGTCCTCGCGGCCATAAAGCTCGTGACCTTGCATCAGCAGATCAAGAAAACTGCGCGCATCGCCGTCACTCAAACTGGGCACAATGCCATCGGGTTTATGCACGTACATGGAAAACTCGAGTGCTTTGACTAGGCGTTCATCCATATTTCTCGGCACCGCGATGGCGTTGAGCTTAGCCAAGCGCCGAACGCATAGGTAATTCTTTAATACCAATTGGTGATAGTCGGTGGAGAGCTCGCACTGCACGCCGTCCGGTAAAAGATCGGTTTGCATGTTGCGCGCGATTTCGGGCAAAGAAAATTCGACCCAGGATTTCGCATCTTTCATCTCGGGAAAGACAACGCCGGCAAGAAAAATCGCGTACAACTCCAGTGTGCGGTGGTTGCGCGCAGGTGTTAAGTTGGCGCAAAGAAAGTTCACTTGCGCGGCAATGGATTCCAACAATTGCAAATGGAACAGCGGGCAACAGCTATCGTACTTTGCCTGATCGACAAAATAGTAGTACGCGTACACCCAGTTCTGAACACGGCGTCCGGTCACATCAACGGCGATAAAATCCAACGGCGTTTGTTCGATCCATGACTGAGTGAGGGCTACCCACTTGTCGAGGTAAATGCGATCGCCGGTTTCGTCAAACGCCAATCCCAAGCCAACTGCATAGTAAAATTTATGCAGCAAAATATGCCATTCAACATCACGGCTCGGATTGGTTAACCAGTCGATCGAATCGGGCATATCAAATGATTCGCCGTTGAAC
Source organism: Pseudomonadota bacterium (assembly GCA_031406045.1). Taxonomy (GTDB): domain Bacteria; phylum Pseudomonadota; class Gammaproteobacteria; order Burkholderiales; family JALYOK01; genus JALYOK01. The sequence goes on along the minus strand of JANOGO010000222.1, from coordinate 8,555 downwards.
TCGAAGCGATTGTTTAGAATTGATTCGATCTTATCGCGACGCGTTTCGTCTGCATCGGGCACCGGAAAAAAGTGGACGTTCGTGCGCCGGCGAAAATGCTCGAGCAAGGCCTGTGCATTGAGCTCGGCAAACGGCGCGAGAAAGCAACTCACTTTTAATTGGTCTGTGCTCGGCTTTCGCAGCGCGATTGTCATGCGCTGGCTTCCTCGTGCCGCAGGTTGTTTAGGAACAAGGCCTTGAGTTCGAGGGTAGTCTGATGTGAATCGAATACTTCGCAGACCCGCTCACGCGCAGCCTCGCCGAGCCGTTGCCGCAATGAACGATCTTGTAACAGCCGGCGCAGCGCCGCGGCTAACGCTTTTGGATCTCGTTCGGGAACCATCAATCCATCAATGCGATCGCGCACCAATTCCGGAATGCCTGACACGGCCGTCGTAACCACAGCGAGGCCGGTGGCCATCGCTTCGGCAAGTACGTTGGGAATGCCATCACGATCACCGTCCGCCGCGATCAAACACGGTAACGCAAAAATTACCGACTCGTGGTAGGCGCGCCGGAGTTCTCCATGGGTAACCGGGCCGCGCAATGTAATAACATCGTCGAGCGATAATTCGTTTACTTTGTTAACGATGAATTCCGATTGATCGCCTTCTTCGCCGATGATCTGAAGTTGAAAGGCGACGCCCGATTGCCTGAGCAAAGCACAAGCATCGACCAAATCGGCAAATCCCTTCTTTTGTACAAAACGCCCCACCGCCAGAATGCGAGGAACCGGGCTGGATCGGATCGGCGCAAGCGGTGGGGCAAAAAACGTCGTATCCAGGCCATGATAAATCGTATGCACGTGATCACAATTAGGAAAGCGCTGCGCCAAATGGCTCGCGTTCGCGCCGGTACACGTGGTCACAAAACGTGCGGCGCGGAGTTTTCGCGCGAGCAGATCGCCGGGATTTTGATCCGCCTGATATATATCTTTGGCGTGTGCGGTAAAACTAAACGCAATGCCGGTCAATCTACTGACAAACCAGGTGATGGTTGTGGCGCCGTGGCAAAAATGCCCATGCAGATGACGCACGCCGGGTGCGCCGACGATCTGCATCGCGATGTCGCCGGCTTGCAAAAATTCTTTGATGAACACTTTGCGTAGCGGCGCAAACCAATGCTTACGATACTTAACCGCCATCGCCAACGCGGCGCCGAGCACGGATAAATATGAAATAGGACGCGCGGCGAATAAGCGGCCATGTTGCTTGGCATAGCTTGGAAAATTTTGCCACAACCACGCCACAATATTCGTTCCGGAAAGCGACGTTACCTTGGGTAAATAAGTCAGCGGCGCCCGGATAAGTTCGACCACATCGTGCACTTGCTCCATGTCGCCGCGCTTAACCGCGAACAAGCGCAGCTTCATGCCGAGTTTTTCCAGTAAGTAGATTTCATGGGTGATAAAAGTTTCCGATAGGCGCGGAAAACCCATCAACACATAGCCGATTTCCGATTCGGCATGGTCGTGTGTAAGCGCAATCGGCGCGGCGGTGCTGTTATCGTACCGGTACACGCGATCGATCGCGGCGCTGGCGGATTCCATCGTCACGCTAGTGGGCACGTAACGAGCCCTCTTGCCTCACCGCGATATGTTGCTGCGCCGTTGCGCGCGGCACACCGGCAAACAGATCGCGCAGCAGCAGCAGATTTCGGTTATTGCAAAACATCGTATCGACCAGGCGCCGCCCTGCTTGTCCCATTGACGAACACAAATTCGAATCGTGGAGGATAGTCGTGATCGCATTCGTCAATGCCGGCGCATCTTGCGGCGGAATCAACAGGCCGTTAATTCCGTTTTGAATCACCTCGGGGATACCGGAAACGTCGGTCGACACAACCGGCAGTTCCATCGCCATCGCCTCGAGCAGCACATTCGGGATACCGTCGCGATCGCCGTCTTCGGCAATTTGGCTCGGCAAAACGAATAGGCTCGCGTGGCGGTAGCGCTCGATCAATTCCGCGTACGTCATTTTCCCGGCTAGCACGACCGTGGACGCCAAACCGTAGCCATCGATTAAGCGTTGTAGTTTTGCGCGATCTTCGCCGTAGCCGACGATCTCGCAGCGAAACGCAGTGCCGTTCAAATGTAGCGCCAAGCAAGATTTAATCAACGTCGCAAAGCCTTTTTTCTCACGCAACCGGCCAACGCTCAAAATCAACGGCGGGTTCGCTCGACAAGCCGGATCCGCGCCGGGGAAACGCGCGAGGTCGATACCGTGATACATCCGAAAAATATTCGCCGACGGTGCGATTGATGCTAGATGCGAGCGGTTGTAAGCGGTGCAGGTGACGGTGAATTTGGCAGCGTCCAATTTACGCCGCAGCGTCTGTGGATCGGAAAGGTAGATATCTTTCGCGTGCGCGGAAATACTGAAAGGCATACCGGTTAGGCGATTCACCAGTTCCGCAACGCCCGCCGGCTCGCTGATGAAATGGGTATGAAGATGTGCTATGCCCTGTTGCGCTAATTTTTCGGCGAGCACGCCGGCACGCAAGCAATCCCGCAAACCATTTGGCTCTGGGCGATTCAGCGCAAACCAGATTGTTTTCGCATAACGCACTGGGCTTCGTAGCGCCCGCTTGGCCTGAGTCAATAAGTTCGTCAGCGAAAATGTAGCCTCCGGTAAATACGTCAACGGTGCTTTTACTTGCGCGAAGGCCGCATGCACTGCGGCATCGCGCGGCGGATTCAGCGAAAAAATGTGCAAATCGATTCCGATCCGCTCCAGACCAAGAATCTCTTCGAGAATGAAGGTTTCCGAGAGCTTGGGATAGGTTTTAACGAGAAAACCGATTCGCGCTCGCGCCAGCGAAGCCATCACGACATGCTCTCAAGTTGATATTGTCGCGGCCACTCGGCAGCGCTTTCATCTTGCAACAGGTGATCGATCGATTCTTGAATCTTTTCGAGCCCGCTCAAATCGACTTGATATAAAAGCCGCGAATGAACATTCGTTTTCGCCAACTCCTCGCGCACCGCACAAGCCAATGTTTCCGGCGTCAATTGATCGGGATGAAGCGCGCGGAACACCCCTTTGCGCGCAAATCGTTCGGCGCGAATCCATTGCTCTTGTACCGGCTGCGTGCGCGGCACGATGACCGCGCGCTTTTTCAGCGTCAGCAGTTCACAAATCGTGTTGTAGCCGCCCATGCAAACGACTAAATCAGCGGCGTCGATCAGGCTCGCCATGTCGTCGGAGAAATCGAGCAAGCTCACGCTCGGGCACGCGGATGCGAGCGCATGAATTTCGCGGCGTTGATCTTCGCGCATCTCCGGGCCGCAGACAATAATCGATCGCACTGCCGGATTCGGTAAGCTATCGCGAAGCCCGAGCAGATAATTCGACACCAACTGAAAGCCATCTTCGCCGCCGCCGGGGGTCACCAAAACCAGTTGTTCGCCGGTGATTCCATGCGCTGTCCGAGTGGTTTGGCGAGGCGTTAATCCACGGCTGCGTTTGATGTAGCCACAGTAGCGAATCTTAGCGCGCGTCTCGTCGGGGAATCGGTATTCGCGGCCTAAATCAAACACCTCGGGCGAGCCGACCACCAGCACTTGATCGTAGTAGCGATCGATCGCTTCGTAGTAGCCGTTTTTTTCCCAAACTTGTGCGGTCGCATCCGGGCTGTCGAGGATATCGCGCAACAGCAACACCATTTTCGGACGCTGCAAGCGGCGCCGCAGCAGGTCGACGACCGGCGCCAGCTCATTGCCGACGCCGAAGGGTTTTTTGTCAACCAAGATTAGATCGGGCGCAAAATCAAGCACGGTGCTCAAGATAATATTAGCGCGCAGCCGCATGATGTCTTCATAGCTGCTCTGCAGGAATTTGACTTCATAACCACCGCGCGTGGTTCGCGTCAGACACGGCAGTTTGATGTAATCGATGCGCTGTGGAATGCGGAACGCATGCAACATCGGCGAGCCGGAGATGATCAGGATGGAAACGTCCGGATCGGACGCCGCCAGATGCTTTGATATTTCCAGCATGCGGCGTATGTTGCCGAGGCCAAACGTATCGTGCGAGTAAACCAAAATTCGTTTCATTCCAATTCCTTGTTCGCTCCGAGCGGTGGAGCAGGTCAGCCAGGATTTATTTTCGGGTGAGGTTCTAGCAAAATTTGCGCGGGTCATATTGATTTGACCTCGGAATATCCGGTGTACAACTATAGTCAAAGCAAACGACGTGCCATGCATTAATCAACACAACAGAAAAGTAAAAAAATCACACGCAATCAGTAGCGGCACGTGGAGACGACGGGTCACGTTCTATAGGAGCACTGCGATGAGTCGAATTTTCGATTGGGGATTTCCCCATGAATTGGGGAAAATTGGGGGACTTACCCCAATTTTTGGGCTTCGCTTTTTCTAACGAATACTGAAAATAATGCCGCGCCACGAGCCACTACCGGAGCGGCTCTCCAGGCATGCCTCGCCAACGGCGAGTAGCTACGCGCGTTTCATGGCAGCAAAGAAATTAACTCAAAAACCGATGGGGAATTGCAAATTCTGACGCCGACTAAATTGCCAGCCGCAACTGATACTTATCGATGCGATAACGCAGCGTATCGCGCGACACGCCGAGTAAACGTGCTGCCTTTGAAACATTGCCGCCGCAGCGTTCGAGCGCTTGGATCAGCAGCGTGCGCTCCACTTCGCTCAGGCTCAAGCCGCCAGGCGGAATTGTTGTCGTCGGAAATGGAATCGGCGTCGACACCCGCGGTAGCGCCGTACTGGCAGTCGCGCTCAAATCGCTGCTGAAACTTAAGTCGGACGGATAGAGTAAATCTTTGCGCGCCAGAATCACGCTTTGCTCGATGGCATTGCGTAGCTCGCGAACATTGCCCGGCCACGCATAGGCGGCAAAAGTCGCCAACACCTCGACACTAAATCGCAGTTGCGGCTTGCCATACCGCGTGCGATGTATGGCCAAAAAATGTTCGGCCAATTGAGTGATGTCGCTACCGCGCTCACGCAATGGCGGCACCTCCAATTGCACAATGCGTAACCGAAAATATAAATCGGAGCGAAATTTACCGTCGCGAATTTGCTGCTCCAAATTGCGATTGGTCGCGGTGACAATGCGCACATCGACTTTATTTTCGCGCACTGAGCCCAGACGCCGCACGCGTTTATTCTCGAGCAATTTGAGTAGCTTCGCCTGCAGCGCCAGATCAATTTCGCCGATCTCATCAAGGAACAACGTGCCGCCTTCGGCTGCTTCGATCAATCCGAGTTTGCGTTCTTTCGCGTCGGTGAATGCGCCGCGCTCATAGCCGAATAATTCTGCTTCGAGTAAATTGGCCGGAATGCTGGAACAATTCACTTCGATGAATGGTTTTGTGCGGCGCGGGCCGGCGTAATGCAGCGCGCGCGCGACCAGTTCTTTGCCGGCGCCGGTCTCGCCGGTAATGAGCACTGCAGGCGGCTCGGCATCGGTCAGACAACGCTCCGCTTCGAGCACTTGCGCAATCAATCCCTTGAGCAACAGCATCGGCGTCGATTCGCCGACCAGTTGCTCGATTCCGCCCTCGCCCGCTTCTTTCTTGCGGTAGTAGTCAAGCTCTTGGCCGACACGCACTTCGCCGACAATCTTGTCCAACACCATTTTCAGCTTGCCGAGCACCAGTGGTTTAATCAGGTAATCGTGGGCACCGGCCTTCATCGCATCGACCGCAAGCTGTTCGCTGCCTTGGCCGGTGGCCATGATCGTTTTAATCACCGGATCGATCGCTTGAATGCGCGACAGCAATTGCAACCCATCCATGCCCGGCAAGTTGTAATCGAGAATGACCACGTCCGGTCGCTCACTTTCCACCAGCGCGAGGCCCAATTCGCCGGTTTCCGCGAGCCGGACTTCATGGTTCAGTCGGCGCAAATAAGTCGCGATATTTTTCGCCAAAACCGTTTCGTCTTCGATAATCAACACCGATAGCATTACGGTTTCTCCACCGGAAAAACCAGTGTCGCCTGGGTACCGCGCCCGATTTGGCTGTCGATACGAATCGAGCCGCCGATGCGCTCCATGGTTCGCTTCACCAAGGCCAAGCCCAATCCGAGGCCTTTACGTTTACTGGTGCTGAAGGGTTGAAATACTTTTTCCAATTGCTCTTTGGCCATTCCCACACCGGTGTCGATTACCTGCAATTCGATTCGTTGTTTGTTTCCGGTTAATTGTGAACGCGTTGAAAGCGTTCCGCCGTTCGGCATCGCTTCGATCGCATTGGCGATCAGACTATTGAGCATTTGTGTCAGTAACGCAGGATTACCCAGGATACAGGGCAAATTTGCCGCAGGTTCGGCACGAGTGTCGATATTGAGTCGCACAAACTCGCGTTGATAGCCATCCACCGCGGTTTTCAATAAATCATTCAGATCGATTGACTCCAGCTTGGCGCGGCCGTGACCGGCGTAGTTGAGCAAACTTCGCACCCATTGCTCAAGCCGATCGACTTCGGCAACGATATCTTGCGCCTGCTCTTGCGTCTCGCCGGATTTCACATCGGCCAATAGCTCCGCGGATGTGCGAATCGATGCCAGCGGATTGCGGATGCCGTGCGCGACCGCCGAGGCCATTTCGCCGACGGCGACCATCGCTTCGTTGGCCACCAACTGCCGCTGCTGATGCTGCATCACGCGTTCGGCGCGGCGCATGATCCAAAATAAACTGGCAAACAGCAACGCGCCGCTGATTAGTGCACAGAGCCAAATCCAGCGCACCAGCGTGTCGATCGTCGCAAAAATAGGAGTAGGTGACTTGTATATTTCGACCACACCCAAAATGGATTGGTGCTTGGCGTCGAACACCGGAATGTAATTTTCGACAAATCGTTCAACCGGTTTATTCAAGAAAAAATGTTCTACTTTTGCCGGGGACGGCAAATTTTCCCGTGAACTCTCGATCACCAATTTACCTTCGAGCGCTTCGACCAGTTCGTCGTTATCCGGCATGATCTGGTTTTTCGCGCTTGGATTGCTCGACCAAATCACGCGGTGTTCCAGATCGTAGACATTGGCGTGAAGCACATCGGGCATCGCCGCAATTTGCCCGAAGAATTGTTCCAGGCGAGCCTCACTGGAGTTGGGATCGAATTCCGCAAGAAGCGGATTTTTGTTATGCATGCCCAAGAAAAACGGCTGCACATCCTGAGTTTTCAACAATCCCTGCACAAACTGCATCGCGACGACCCCATCGTGATGCAGCATCTGCTCGCCCATAATCCGGCTCAAGATGCTGGCGGTCGCCGCGCTCAAGATCGCGATGGTCAGCAGCGCGAGAACGGTAAACCATCGCGTCGCGCTAAATGCCTGATCGGTGCCGGAACCAATAAAACGCTTTAGCCGCTCAACGGACGATCCGATCCACGAGCGCAAATGCGTCGCGGCCGATGGCGTGGCGGGTAATTTCTTTACATCGATAGGGTTACTTTTCATGTCGCTAATTCGATAACAACTACGCCGAAATAATTCTTTCACCAAATATTTCTTTACATCATACCGGAACAATATTATATTGTGTGAAACTTTTACACAATATTACTGACCAAGACAGCACAGACTATAAAAGCGACAAATACTTTATGAACGATCCAACCCCAAGGCTGGGGGCTCCTTCGAGTATCGTAATCCAAGCAATCCGCGGCGTGCTCAAACCGCTCGTGCGGTTTATGCTCGCGCAAGGGCTGACTTACACGATTCTGATCGATTTATTGAAATCGATTTACGTTGAAGTCGCGTTGAGCGAATTCAAATTAGAAAAGAAACGCCAGACCGACAGCCGCATTAGTTTGCTGACGGGCGTTCACCGCAAAGACGTTAAGCGCTTGTGGGAAATGATCGAAACCGATGCGCCGCCGCCAGAAAACGTCACGCTCGGGGCGCAACTGGTCGCCAAATGGATCGGCCAAGCGCCGTTTGTCGATAAACAAGGCCACCCGATTCCACTCGCGCGCGGCAAAAAAGACGGCGGCGAAAAATCATTCGAAGCGTTAGTCGCGTCCGTTAGTAAAGACATTCGCTCGCGCGCTGTACTGGATGAATGGTTGCGCCTCGGGATTGCGCATATCGATCAAAACGATTGCGTTTGCCTGGATACCGAAGCATTCATTCCGAAGCAAGGTTTCGAGGAAAAAGCCTACTATTTCCAACACAACTTGCACGATCACATCGCCGCCAGCGTTCACAACATGCTGGAACTTGGGCCCCCGTATGTCGAACGCAGTGTTCACTACGACACCCTCACCAAAGCTTCCGCCGCCGAGTTGGTTTTGCTGGGCGAAGCGCTCGGTATGCAGGCTTTACAAACGGTGAACCGCCGCGCGCTCATTTTGGAAAAGAAAGACGCCGATCATCCCGACGCCAATCAGCGCATTAATTTCGGTATTTATTTTTATTACGACAAACAAGAAAACACTAACCCTGGGCCAACCGAGAGCGACGAAAAACCGTTCTCAGAATGAAATAACCCACCTCAACGCTTAAGGACAAAACCATGCTCACCCAAACTCGC
>JANOGO010000173.1:0-2877 GCA_031406045.1 Pseudomonadota bacterium | reverse complement strand
GTCAGTCGTAAAAATCGTCGACCAAAAAGCCGTCGGTGGTGGTTGGATATTGCATGGCATCTATAGCTTTAATGCCGGTATCAATGGCTATGTGGAGGTCGGCGACGCCAATGGTCAGGCCGGTGCTGACGCGGTGAGGTTCGTCCCCGTGCCATAGATCAAGCACCGAAGCGGCTCCGAGGCCACGCCGAGTATCAATGGGCGATCGCAAATTCAAGGGGCGCGGTCCGCTGTAGGCGCGTTCGAGTGGCCGTGAACTTTACAGAGTGGGTTGCAGGCGCATGGTGGACCCAACGTTATGGAGACGCTGAGATTCTAAACAGGAGATCGAAATGGGTTTGAACACAGATACATACCAATATTTATTCGGGCAGTTAGAAGCGCGTACAGGTTTACGAATACTGTTGCTAACGATCGCGTTGTTGATGATTGCGATGACGCACCTTCATGCCGCCGAGATTATTATCGACAACGCCACTCTCGGTAGACAAGATAGTCCAGGCGGTCGGACTTTTACGGGAAAGTGGTGTACCTCTATCGCAACGAATCGTTACGGGCCCAGTTCGTTTTATAGTTGCGGGCCTGGGATCGAAAGCTACCGCTGGACGCCCACGATCGCGAGCGCCGGTAGCTATGACGTCTATGTGTGGTGGGCGGCCAATCTGAATAGATCTACTAGCGTACCGATTACGGTTGTGCATACCGGCGGCGCAGCGAGGCAATCCTTTAATCAACGCGTCGCCGGGGGGCGGTGGGTTTTACATGGAAGGTATCCACTAGGCGTTGGAAAAAACGCCTACGTCGAGGTTAGTGATGTCGGGGGCCAAGCGGGCGCGGATGCCGTGAGGATTGTCACCGCCGGCGCGCCGCCACCGACCGCCGCAACTAAGAAGCTGATTGAGTATGGCTGGGACATGCGTACCATAGAGACGCTTAAAGATGTGCAAACGGTACTTGATCAGAGCGTATTCGACGGCATCGCAATGCGCCTTAGTGGGCGCGACTACATATTTAACGTCACCGCCCATCCCGATGTCGATTTTGCCAACGACCGCGTATTGCTCGGCCCGATCAAATCGCCAAAACTAAAAGATAGTTTTCTGGTCATGCATTCGGGTTCAGCGGACAACTGGGATTGGTTCAACGATGTGCACTGGGCGAGTGCGGAAAAAAATGTGCGCAATATAACTTCGATCGCGAAGTTTGCCAACATGCGTGGCGTGATTTTCGATGCCGAGCCTTACAGCAACAATCCTTGGGACTATGTCGCGCAGTTCCAGGCCAAGACTAAAACCTTCGAACAGTATCAAGCGCAGGTCCGCAAGCGCGGCCAGCAATACATGAACGCCGTTCAGCAGACTTATCCCGGTGCGAAGATTTTCACGCTCTACTTGGTGAGCCAATTCTTGGACGTCATCGCCGATAAGCCGGACGCGGCGACGCTTCAGCAACGCCTCAAAGAACAGGGCTCGGGGCTGTGGTTCTCATTCGTCAACGGCATGCTGGATGCCGCGCCGACCGGGGTTCAGATCGTAGATGGTAACGAATTAGCCTATTACTATTTGCGCGCTCAGGATTTCGATACGGGCCGCGCGGCGATCAAGACCAATGGCCTCGCGCTGATCGCGAGTAGCAACCACGCCAAGTATCAAACCCAAGTGAAGGTCGGCAACGCGGTATATGTCGACGGCGTGATGAACCTATGGAAAACACCGCGTTTTTGCGGCTATTTTTTCGCCAACGACGATGAACGCAGCAAAATGTTGGAGCACAACACGTATCACAGCTTTCGCACCAGCGACGAATTTGTTTGGATCTACTCCGAGAATACCAATTGGTGGGATAAGCCGATTCCAAGCATTATTACGAACGCTATCAAAAGCGGCAAAACTAAAGCGTTGACTGGACAGGCGTTGGGTTTGAATCTTGAATCCGCGGTTGTAAAAGCGGAAATCGCGTGCAACAAACGTATCGAAGTCGGTGGTGACCTTGCGCGTCCCGACGGAAGCCCGATACCTACGGTGAAGTTTTATGTTAACGGCCAATTGAACGATACCAACTGCGCAAGTTGGAACGCAACGCGGCGCTACAGTTGCGCTTTTCCGAATGGATGGTCAGGGAAGATTGAAGTGACAGCGGCCGGTAGGACGGTTACCCCGACCGGTCGAACCTATAACAATGTTACTTCGTCGATGTGGTCAGAACATTACCAGATTCGACCCTAGCGAAATTCGCCTAGATCAAAGCGTGGAGAGGGTGTTCACGCGGCGACCAGCGCGGGACGAAGAACTCATCGATATCGCCTTGTGTAACTTCGGCGAGGGTCGGTGGACTCCAACGGGGCCGCTGATCTTTGTAGACTATCAGTGCGCGAATCGGCAACTAAGTCTTGCGAGTGTAGCGCGGGACTTGAGTGGAAGTACCCGCATCGCGATCGGCGCGCCGCCGGTGTTACTGGGGCAGTCACAAGCCGTAGTAATGAAATAATTCTCGACAGTTTACCGCTAGGAGCGCGCGATGCCACGCGTGGTTTCACCGGCGTCTGGCGTCAATCCATCGCGGCCAACAAATAGGGTCCAACGTGGAAGCCAGCGATACTATTGGCCAGGCTGACGCAGATGCCGTGTGATTCCTTCCGTTGCCTTAACAAATGGCGGTCAATGGGTTGCACATCGGGACGAAATAAAATTTTGGGGAAGAAACCGCACCTGATACGCAGACAGGCTACGCTCATCGATTACATAATTAAGCACGTTCACAGCTTTGTGCGCATTCTCGTTGTTGTCGACGCGGGAACGGCTCCTGACCACCCGTGCCGCGCGTTTACGGTCTAGACGCTAGCTGAGCGATTGGGATCGGGATAGAGCAGGCGTTTCA
>JANOGO010000128.1:0-9795 GCA_031406045.1 Pseudomonadota bacterium | reverse complement strand
TGAGTACATTGCGGTTCCTGTGCGCTGTGCGCCTCGCAGCCAAGCATCCTCGCTTCGGTTTTCAACAAATCCAAGAACGCAAACGCGTTCTTAAACTTTTAAAACAACTTATCTTGCGTATCGGCTAAAGCTTCGGTGATGCTGGTGCGCATCAGCGATATCTTGCGTTTCATTTCGGCAGTGTTGACGCCCCCGCCACCTTTGCCGCCGATCAATTCGTGGGCAATGTTAAGTGCCGTCATCACCGCGACGCGCTCGACCGCCATGGTCTTGCCGCCTTCGCGCACTTCAGTCATGCGTTGATCGACAAAATCCACCGCGGCAAGTAGATCTTTTTCCTCTTCCGGTGAGCAGGAAACCCGATAGGATTTACCCATAATCATCACATCGAGGGTTTTGGTTTCGCCGCTCATGTTTCTTTTTCGGGAATTTTCGCCAGAACCGCTTCAAGCCGCGTTGTCGCGGCGGAAATTTTTTCGCTCATGCGCGTGTTCTCGTCCGATTTCGCGGCAAGTTCCTGTCGCAGTTGCAGGTTTTCATCACGCAACTTCGCGACGATCTTCACCATCTCGGCAACTTTGTTGGACAGGGCGTCCAGGTCTTTTTCCATAGCAACAATATAAATGTAAAAACCTTGGTTGGTCAAACGCCTGCGTGAGGGCGTCGATTTAGTCGAAGCGCCATGCAAGCAACTGATGTATATTACCGCTAATTCATGGTGCCTGAACGCTTTTCTTGCGTTCGGGTTAAACGGGAAACAGGTGCGGATTTCATCCTAAACCTGTGCTGCCCCCGCAACGGTGAGTGAGTGTTCGCGCCATCAATAGGTCACTGGGCAATTCGCCTGGGAAGACGATGGCGCGCGGGACTAAAAATCCCAACTCGCGAGCCCGGATACCGGCCTGAATGCTTGTCAATTGGCAAGCGAAGCGGAAATATCGCGGGGACGCGATAGCCGAGGCCAAAATCCTTGTCTGTAGTAGCCATTGTTTTTGTACTAAATAATTGCCCTGTCCCTGGTATTTCCTTGTCTTGTGTTACCGTCAAGGAGATGAAATGAAATTTAAATTTTTAACTGTAATTACCGTTATTGGATACGGCGCGAACGCGTCGACCGAAGAAGTACCTCAAGCCGAAACCGTCGTTGTCACGGCGAACCGCACGGAAGAACGCCTGGCAACAACGCTGCAACACACAACGCTAATCACGCAAGAGCAGATTCGCAATTCCGGCGCGGCCGATTTGCCAACGTTACTGCGCCGCGAAGCCGGGCTGGAAATCGCGCAGTCCGGCGGTGTTGGAAAACAAAGCAGCACGTTTATGCGCGGCGCTAATTCCAACCATACGCTGGTGCTAGTCGACGGCATGCGCGTTAATTCCGCAACCACCGGCGCCACGGCGCTCGACCAGATCATGGTCGACCAGATCGATCGAATCGAAGTGGTGCGCGGCAACGTCAGCAGCCTTTATGGTTCAGAAGCGATCGGCGGCGTGATTCAGATTTTTACCAAGCGCGGCAAAGGCGAGCCGGGCTTGAATGTCGCGGCCGGTTATGGCACGGAAAACACCACGCGCTTGAACGCCGGTTATGGCGGTGTCGCCGGCAGTACCCGCTTCAACGCAAGCGTGTCAGCGTTTAACACCGATGGATTTTCCGCCATCAACAATAATTTTATTCCGCAGGATTTTTTTTCAAAGATTGGCGATGAAGACGATGACGGCTACAGAAACTTGAGTTTTTCCGCGAACCTCTCGCACGAATTTTCGCTTGGTCAATCGGTTGGGTTCACCGCGTTGCTTGGCGATGGTAAGGTAGATTTCGACGGTACCGGCGTCAATTCATCGAAATCTAAAGTGACGGCTTTTTCGCTCTGTTCAAGCAATCAGATCAATGAAAAATGGCGCTCTAAAGTAACGCTGGCGCAAGGTATTGATGATCTGAAGAGTTTTACGGACGGCACATTCACATCGCGCTTCAAGACGGCCAATACTCAACTCGGCTGGCAAAACGACATCGCATTCTCCGAGGGGCACGGTTTAGTCGCGGGCCTGGAATATCTGGGACAAGATGTGACTAGCACGACCCAATTCTCCACGACGGATCGTACCGTTGCCAGCGGTTATTCGACCTATTTCGGGGAAATGGGCGCCCACACCGTGCAAGTGAACGGCCGCTATGACCGCTATTCGGATTTCGGCGGCAATTTTTCCGGTTTGTTGGGATACGGCTACTACATCACTGAAAGTTGGCGGGTGACCGCCGGCGTTAGCAACGCATTTCGCGCACCGAATTTCAATGAACTCTACGATCCCAATTTCGGCTTTGGCAATCCAAATCTTAAGCCGGAAAAAGCGCGCAGTTCGGAGCTTGGGCTGCAATACCAAAACGCGAAGGAACGGGTAAAAGCGGTGCTGTTTCGTACTCGTACCGATGATTTGATCGTTGGCATGTTTGATCCGGTGGCCGAAAAGGCTCCAGCAACCAATATCGCTAAGAGCGAAAGTAAGGGCCTGGAGCTAAGTTACAGCGGTGAATTCGGGCCGGTGCAATTGCGCGCAAGTTTTACCGAGCAACGCTCAAAGAATAGCGATACGGGCGAACGTCTGCTGCGCCGAGCAAATAGCTTTGGTAGTCTTGGGGCACAATACCGCTTGGGTAATTGGCGCATGGGCGGTGAAGTGTTGGCCAGCGGCAATCGCGAAGATTTCGAGGTCCGCGAGCCGTTTGGCAAGGCTAAGTTAAGCGGTTACTCGGTTGTAAATTTGACCACATCTTATCAATTCACGCCTAACAGCCGCGTCGCGCTTAAGGTAGAAAATGCACTCGACAAACAGTATGAATTGGTGCGCGGCTACAATACCCAAGGCCGTTCTTTCTTTGTGAGTGTTGCCCATGAGTTCAAATAGTGTGACGGATGCCGCGCTCTACCATTGAGGTCAGCGAACAAGCGGGGGTCCGTTATCTACATTTCGGGTCAGAGTGGATACAAGGCGCCATGCGGCTCTCCAGGCCAAATGCCTTGGAACTCGCCTATACACGGGACTTTATGGCTGCGCTGCTACTGCGGCCCGATGCGAAACGGTTTTTATTGATCGGCCTGGGCGCGGGCTCGATTGCGAAGTTTATCTATCGTCACATCCCTGATTCCGATCTCACGGTCGTTGAAATCAACCCAAAGGTTTTGCATGTTGCTCGCGAGTTTTTCCTATTGCCTCAGGATGACAAACGCCTTCATAACGTCATCGACGACGGCGCTCTTTATATCCAAAAAACCCTTGCGCAATTCGACATCATTTTCGTCGATGGATTCGACCGCCACGCTCGCGTCGGCGCGCTGGATACCGCACCGTTTTATCAAGTCTGCCGCGCACATTTGTCGGACAATGGTCTCATAGCCGTCAACCTTTTCGGCCGAACGTTGCGCTTCGATGCAAGCGTTAAGCGCATCGCGGCGGCATTCGACGATCGCATCGTCGTGCTGCCGCCGTCGGAGGGCGGCAATGTCATCGCCCTGGCAATTTCCGGCAGAGAAGATTCCGTTACGGTCGCTGAGTTAAAGAAACGAGCCCAATCACTTCGCGAATTGACCGGCCTAAATCTCGCACCGCTGGTGACGCTTATGGCTCGAACGATTTCGTTCTTCGAAGGAAAGCTGAGCTTATAGTCTCTGTTCGTGCGAGGCAAAGTCTGCTATCGTGCGCGCCATGATTCCCGACGCCATTGATCTATCGGGGTTGCGCCGAGTATTGGTGACCAAGCTGCGGCACCACGGCGATGTGTTACTCACTTCACCGGTATTCCAAACCTTAAAAAATCATGGACCGCACTTGGAGATCGATGCACTGATCTATCGCGATACGCTGCCGATGCTGACGCTGCATCCGGCGATCAGCAAGATTTTTGCGGTTGATCGTGAATGGAAGCAACAATCCTTGCCGTCCCAATTGCGTAATGAATGGCGTTTGATTCGCGATCTGCGCGCGAGAAAATATGATCTCATCGTGCATTTGACGGAACACCCGCGCGGCGTTTGGGTTAAGCGATTTGCCGGCATTCGCTATGGCGTCGCTCGGGAACTAGGGGCTCGCCTGCGTCCGGGGTGGAATTGCTTCACGCATCTGTATCCCCACGAAAGCAACAATCGTCGCCATACGGTCGAACTGCATCTGGATGCCTTGCGCCGCATCGGCTTGGAACCTAGAAAGGATGAGATGAGGCTCGTTCTGCTCGCCGGGTCCGATGCAGAAAATTCCGTTGACGTTAAATTGACCGAAGCGGGTCTGGCCACCAAATCATTCATTCATATTCATCCGACGTCGCGCTGGTTCTTCAAGACCTGGCCCGCGGAAAATGTTGCCGGACTGATCAATCGGCTCGCACACAAAGGGCATAGGATCGTCATTACCAGCGCGCCGGACCAAAAGGAGATGGGGATGGTCGCTTCGATTTTGGCGTCCGTATCCAGCGCAGTAACCGATTTCTCCGGCCAACTATCGCTGAAAGAACTCGCGGCCCTGTCGGCGCGTGCGCGATTGTTCGTCGGCGTTGATTCGGCGCCGATGCATATCGCCGCGGCAATGCGAACGCCCGTAGTGGCATTGTTTGGCCCGAGCGGTGAGGTCGAGTGGACGCCGTGGGAGGTGCCGCACCGGTTAGTTCTTTCGACGCACCCGTGCCGCCCCTGCGGCCGCGATGGTTGCGGCGGCAGTAAAGTGAGTCAGTGCCTGACCACGCTCGGTATAGAACGGGTCGAAAGTGCGATCGACGAACTGCTGAGCGCGACGTGAACGAAATTAATGTGGCATTGATCCGCTCGCGCTATACCCCGTTTGGCGGCGCGGAGCGTTTCGTTGAAAGCGCGTTGGGCGCTTTGGCGGAAAAGGGCGTGACGCTGACTTTAATCACTCGCGAGTGGAAAGGGCCGGCGGAGCGTTCGGTAATTTTGTGCAACCCATTTCACATTGGCAGATTGTGGCGCGATTGGGGATTTGCGCGAAGCGTACAGCGAACCATCGCCGGAAAACAATTCGCGCTGGTGCAAAGCCACGAACGGATCGCCGGGTGCGACGTCTTTCGTGCCGGCGATGGCGTGCATGCCGCTTGGTTGGAGGCTCGGAATCTAACCAGGAGTCCATTGGCGCGATTCGCCACTTGGCTTAGCCCATGGCATCAATACATGCTTAAAGCCGAAGCGCAGATGTTCGCCGATCCACGGCTGCGCGCGATTATTTGTAATTCGCGCATGGTGGCTAAAAACATCCGCGATATTTTTCGTGTTCCCGAAGAAAAGTTACATGTGATCCAGAATGGAGTTGATTCAGACAAATTTAGTCCCGCGCTACGTGATCGCCATCGTGGGCGCACGCGTGAAAGCCTTTCCATTTCCGAAACCGCTGTGATTTATCTTTTTGTGGGCTCGGGTTTTGAGCGCAAAGGCGTACGACAACTACTGGCAGCCTTCGCCGCGCTGCCTGATCAGCAGGCGAATTTAGTAATCGTTGGAAAAGACCGTAAACGGCGCATTTACCAAGCGCAGGCGAAAGCGTTAGGGGTCATTGATCGAGTCAGATTTTGCGGGCCGCAACAAGACGTTCGTCCATTTTATGGCGCTGCGGACGTATTCGTCCTATCAGCCCTTTATGAGCCGTTCTCCAACGCGGTTTTAGAAGCGCTTGCAAGTGGGCTACCCGTCATAACCAGCACGGGTTCCGGCGTATCCGAATTGATTTCGCCGGGGATCAACGGCTTTATTTGTGACGCGCTTGATACCGATACGCTGGCGTCGCAGATGTCCGCTTTGGCGGATCCAAAGCTGAGGGATTCGGCAAGCCGAGCGGCGCGGGCCAGCGTTAAACACCTTACGCTAAGCGATATGTCGAATCGATATTTGCAGCTTTATGAACGCCTTTTGTCGGATCGACCATGAATGTCTGGTAGCTCGAAGCGAACATAATGATCGACGCGATAATGCTAGAATTTACGGCTCTATGAATAACGCCACATTAAGCACCAAGGCCCTGTATCTTCGTCTGCTGCGTTACGTCTGGCCTTATCGTTGGGTGTTTTTAGTTTCCGTGATTGCGCTGGTGATCGGCGCGGCGACGGATAGCAGCTTCGCCGCCTTGATGAAATGGATGATCGACGGAACCTTTGTCGATAAAGATCCCGCTGTGATGAAATGGTTACCCGTGGCCATCATCGGCATCACGCTGATCCGTGTTGCCGCGAGTTTCGCAAGCCATTTTTCGATCAATTGGGTCGGTAGCCGTGTGGTGATGGACCTGCGAAAATTAATGTTCACACGCTTGATGCAATTACCGCTGGGCTATTTTTCCGATCACGCCAGCGGTAACTTGATATCTAAGTTCACTTACGACGTCAATCAAGTTAACGCTGCGGCCACCGGGGTGATTACCGTGGCGATAAGAGACACATTGACCATCGTCGGTTTGATCTCGTGGTTGCTCTATCTGAATTGGCAACTCACGCTGCTGGCGCTGACGGTTGCCCCGCTGCTTGCCTGGTTGGTACGAAAATTCAGTGTCCGGATGCGCCAAGTCAGCCGCGGCACGCAGCGCGCCATGGGCGGGATCACGCAAGTCCTTGATGAAAGCATTGAAGGACATCGCGTCGTGAAGGTCTTTGGCGGACAGGATTACGAGACGGGTCGGTTTCATCAAGCAATTAATCGGTTTCGATTGTTCAGCATGAAGCAGACGGCAGCGACGGCAGCCAACTCGGCAATGGGCGAGCTCGTCGCCGCGCTAATGCTTGCATTGATCGTTTACCTTGTCACGCGCCAATCTGCTGCGAATGAAACCACGGTCGGTGGGTTCGTATCGTTCATTACCGCGGCAATGATGTTGTTGGCGCCACTCAAACGGCTTACCAATATAAATGAGCCATTACAACGCGGTCTCGCCGCCGCCGAAAGCGTGTTCGATTTACTAGACGAACCAGCCGAGATTGACACCGGCGCGATCAACATAGGACGAGCTCACGGAAAAATCGAGTTTGAAAATGTAACGTTTCGATATCCAACGAGCGAAACCGACGCCTTAAAAAATGTGTCTTTTGTGGCCAAACCGGGCGAAACGATTGCCTTCGTTGGCTCATCCGGTAGCGGGAAAACCACGCTCGCGAATATGATTCCGCGCTTTTACCATGCCGAGCATGGACGAATTTTGGTCGACGGCAAAGACTTAAATACGATCCGCCTCGAAAGCCTTCGAGCAAATATTGCGTCAGTGAGCCAAGATGTCGTGTTATTTAATGACAGCGTCGCAGCAAACATTGCGTACGGCCCGCTTGCAAATTCGTCACGCCAGCAGATTATCGTCGCTGCAGAAGCGGCGTTCGCCATGGAATTTATTTCGGCAATGCCCGAAGGGCTGGACACACTCATCGGTGAAAACGGCGTAAAACTATCGGGCGGCCAGCGCCAACGTCTGGCAATCGCCCGCGCACTTCTCAAGGACGCACCGATTTTGATTTTGGACGAGGCGACATCGGCACTGGATACCGAATCGGAAAGACAGGTTCAATACGCGTTGGAAAACTTGATGAAAAGCCGCACCACTATTGTTATTGCGCATCGATTGTCGACCATTGAGGGCGCCGATAGGATTATTGTGATGGACGCCGGTCATATCGCGGAAATCGGTTCCCACGCGGAACTCTTGAACCGAGATGGGCCGTACGCAAAACTCCACCGAGTTCAATTCGCGGCATAGGGATTAGTTTTGTATTCTGAAGCCTCCAAGTGTG
The DNA here is from genome assembly GCA_031406045.1 of Pseudomonadota bacterium. Lineage (GTDB taxonomy): Bacteria > Pseudomonadota > Gammaproteobacteria > Burkholderiales > JALYOK01 > JALYOK01. The sequence continues at coordinate 2,027 of JANOGO010000128.1, read as the reverse complement.
ACGCGTAAACTAAGTATTTTGCATACGGAATCTTCGACCGGCTGGGGTGGCCAGGAGATTCGCATACTGACCGAGATCAAAGGATTTCTCGAACGAGGTCATCAGGTAACGTTAGTCTGCCCGCCGCAAGCCGAACTGACCGAGGCAGCGCGAGATGCAGGTATTGGCGTGGCGCCATTGTCCATCGATCGCAAAAATTTAACCGGCTTAATGTCGATGCGTCGTTGGTTGAGCCAACGGTTAGCGCGATACGACATCATCAATACTCATAGCTCAACGGACAGTTGGTTGACGGCGCTTGCAGTTGCGACGCTTCCGGGCAAGAAACCGATTGTTCGTACACGCCACGTATCGACTGCGGTGAACCGATCCGCTTCGACGCGTTGGCTCTACCAGCGCGCGACGCGGCACATCGTTACAACCGGTGAAGCATTGCGGCTGCAACTGCATCGCGACAATGGCTACCGGCTCGAGTCAATGACATCGGTCCCGACGGGAATCGACTTGGCCAGATTTCGGCCGCTAGATCGCGCCGCATGCAAGATATCACTGGGACTTGATGCGACTGTCAATTTCGTCGGTATCGTCGCGACCTTGCGCGACTGGAAAGGGCATTGTTATTTGTTTGACGCGATGGCACGGCTTGCGCCTCGCCTGCAGAATTGGCAATTGCTGGTGATCGGAGATGGGCCTCACGAGCCAACCCTGCGCGCGAAGGTCGTAGAATTAGAACTGCAGACCAACGTGAAATTTGTGGGACGGCAGCAAAATATCCCCGAGTGGCTTAATGCCCTCGATTTGTTCGTGCTGCCCTCGTATGGCGATGAAGGTGTGCCGCAGGCAATCGTCCAAGCAATGGCATGCGGCCTGCCTGTTATTTCAACGCCCATTGGATCCATAGCCGAAGCGGTGATTGATCGTGGCACCGGCCTACTTGTTCCGCCGCGCGACAGCAATGCCCTTGAGCGCGCGATGGAACACTTAATGCAAAACCCGGAGCTTCGCTCCAAATATGGCGCAGCCGGCGTAGAGCAGTCTCGCGATAAATTTTCCCTAGATCAGATGTTAAATCGAATGGAAACCGTATTCAATTCGGTTGTAGGTGCTGGCTAAGATGTGCGGAATCGCCGGGTTTTTCGGACATCGCCCAGTGGGAACTGAGGTCATCGCCCAGATGTTTGATACCTTGCGGCGGCGCGGCCCGGATGCGCAGCACGCGGTGCTGTGGGATCAGCAATTTCGCCCGGCCAGTGGCGCCGCGTATAACGCGCTATTGCACACCCGGCTCTCGATTCGAGATCCGCGACCGGAAGCCGATCAGCCGATGCACAACGATGCCAAAGATATTTGGATTTGTTACAACGGCGAGGTGTACGGCTGGGAGAATGATGCGCAACTTTTGGCGAGCGAAGGATTTCAATTTCGGACGCGCTCCGATACGGAATTTATTCTTCACGCTTATCAGGCATGGGGCCTCGAAGCACTTCTGCCGAAACTGCGCGGCATGTTCGCGCTAATTATCCTCGATTTACGCACGCGAAAGCTTCATGTCATTCGCGATCGTATGGGTCTCAAGCCACTAATCTTTTATGCGGCCAATGGCGAATTTGCATTCGGATCGACGGTGCGATCGGTACTGCCGTTCCTACCAAAACGCGAACGAGGACTTTCGCAAGAAGGCATAGACGCCTATCTCGCGCATCGCTATATCCCCGCCCCTAGAACCATATTTAAGAACATCCAACGGCTGGAGAACGGCCATCTTCTTTGTTTGGATCTCGATACAGCGAAACTCGATAAACAACGCTACTGGCATCCACAATCCCTTAACGGCGATTGGCGCGAGGCGCTTGATGATGCGAAAGTGCTTGGGTACAGCGGGCGCGCATCCCAGCGCCTTGGCGCGTCCGACGTCCCGAGAGCAGCGATCTCGGCGATGACCGTCGCTGGATCGAGCCCAACAGCACGGCAGGCATCAGCGAGTTTTCGTCCCCCACCGCAGCAGAAATCGAGCCGGTGTCGGAGGA
>JANOGO010000121.1:0-4408 GCA_031406045.1 Pseudomonadota bacterium | reverse complement strand
ACGCTAAACCCAAGCCGTTCATCTGGACCGCTAAAGCCAGCGACATCCTCGCCAAGGTCGCCCGAGCCCGCGCGGTCTTGAATAAGAGCACTTCTAATTGACGCACTACACTAGGGAAGCGCTGAATAAGTCCGATTTCGTCACGATACTGCGTTGTTCACAAAAAATATCGCCTTACATATGATACCTATGCTGCGGCGATATTTTTTGCTCACGCCTTGTCTCATTTAGAACTCGAACTTATTCAGCGCTTCCCTAGGCGCGAGTGCTTGTAGTAGGTTAATTCCACGTCGTACCCTGTCATTCCCGCGAAAGCGGGAATCTATGTTGACTTTATAACGGCCAAATGGATTCCCGCTTTCGCGGGAATGACAATAGGGTAACTATGCACTTAGTAACAGCATTGCCGCTAAAGATCGCAAGCCCGATGCCATGAATCGCCACGATACCCGTCGATATTGCCTCGTGGCACAGCATGTCTGAAGAAGCGCTTCCCCATTGCCTTTCCAGGCATGTTCTCAAAAAAATATCAGTCGGTTTGCGCATCGAAGGGTGTATAATTTTGCGATGAACGATATTGCTGTCGCGCCACTAGATTCACTGCCGCCGCTCGCGAAAATTCTCGGCGAACCGATGACTGAGATGCCGCGGGATTTGTATATTCCGCCGGAGGCGTTGCAGGTTTTTCTTGAGACCTTCGAAGGTCCGCTCGATCTGTTGTTGTATCTGATCCGCAAACACTCGCTCGATGTTCTCGATATTCCGATGGCGAAATTAACGCGGCAGTATATGGATTATGTCGAGGCGATGCGTCAGAATCAATTGGAACTCGCGGCGGAATATTTGGTGATGGCGGCGGTGTTGATCGAAATCAAATCGCGCATGTTGCTGCCGAAGCCGATTGCGGCCAAGCCCGATGAACTCGATCCGCGCGCGGAGTTGGTGCGGCGTTTGATCGAATACGAACAGATGAAAAAAGCGGCGGAGGAACTCAATACCTTGCCGCAAGCGGGGCGCGATTTTGCGTTGGTTGAAGTTTGGATTGAGCATGCGCTGGTGCAGCGCATGCCCTATGTGAGCGTTGATGATTTGCGCAATACCTGGATGGCATTGTTGACGCGTGCCAAGCTGCAGCAACATCACAAAATTAAGCGTGATGAATTGTCGGTGCGCGAACACATGACGCGAATTTTGCGCCGCCTAGCGTCGGGCATTTACGTCGAATTTTCGGAGCTGTTCAATCCGCTTGCGGGCGTGCCTGAGTTGGTCGTCAGCTTCCTTGCAATTTTAGAATTGGCAAAAGAAGCCTTAGTGCAAATTACGCAGAACGAACCCTTCGCGCCGATTTACGTTAAGCGCGCCGGAGGGATATAGTTTGGATACTTTGAGCGATTCGTCGGCGATGAAAATGGTGTTAGAAACGGCATTGCTGACGAGCCAAGAGCCGCTGACGGCGAGTGACTTGAAAAAATTATTCGATGAAGACGTGTCGGCCGACGCAATCAAGATCGTTCTGCATGAATTGCAGAGCGATTGGCAAAATCGCGGCGTGGAATTGACGCAGGTCGCCAGCGGCTGGCGCTTCCAAGCGCGTGCGGATTTTCAAAAATATTTGGATCGGCTGAATCCGGAAAAACCGCCGCGTTATTCGCGCGCCGTGATGGAAACGCTCGCGATTATTGCGTATAAACAACCGGTGACGCGCGGCGATATCGAAGAGATTCGCGGTGTAAATGTATCGACGCAGATTATCAAAGCGCTCGAAGCGCGCGGCTGGGTCGACGTGGTCGGTCAAAAAGAAGTGCCGGGCCGTCCCGCGCTATACGCAACGACGAAAAATTTCCTTGATGATTTGAATTTACGTTCGTTAGAGGAGTTACCGGCGTTGGCAGAATTCCAAAATTCCCTTGAATTTGAACCGACATTGGCGACCCATGAAAATTGAACGACCGATGCGCAAGCGGCGCACGCAGTTCGGCGAAGTGCCGGAAAGGCCACGTCGCGTCGTCGACGGTGAGGAGCGCGGCGAAAAGCTGCATAAAGTTCTAGCGCTCGCCGGGATCGGCTCGCGCCGCGCGATGGAAGACGAAATCACCGCCGGTAACGTCATGGTGAATGGCGAGTTGGCAACCTTGGGTATGCGCGTGACCCACGAAGATCGGGTGACCCTTGGCGGTCGTCCGGTGAAACTGAATTTTTCCGATGACGTGCCGCGCATTTTGATTTACCACAAACCGGAAGGCGAAATCGTCACCCGCGACGATCCGGAGGAGCGCGATACGGTGTTTGAAAAGTTGCCGCGCTTGAAGGGCGAAAAGTGGATCGCCGTTGGGCGCTTGGACATCAGCACCAGCGGCCTGCTGATCTTCACGACCAATGGCGATCTGGCGAATCGTTTGATGCATCCGCGTTTTGAGGTCGAGCGCGAATATGCCGTGCGCGTGATGGGTCAATTGAGCGAAGAGCAAGCGCAACGTCTAGTGACCGGCGTCGAGTTGGAAGATGGTCCGGCGAAAATCGAAACGTTGGACGATCGCGGCGGCGAGGGCAGCAATCATTGGTACGGCGTGGTATTACGCGAGGGGCGCAATCGCGAAGTGCGGCGATTATTTGAAGCAGTGGGTTTGACCGTCAGTCGTCTGCTGCGGGTGCGTTATGGCATTCTGAATATGCCGTCGTATTTGAAACGTGGGCAAACGCTGGAGCTTGGCCCGGCCGAAGTGGAAAAAATTCTCAGTTGGGTAGGTATGACGGGTGGGGAAACCGAGAATTTTATTCGGTCAAATCATCCGTTCAATCGCCGGGCGCGGCCAGATCGTTCCGAGTCAGGAGAAACACAAAATCGGCGCCGCTCGCCGTATCGAGCCAGATAAACGGTAGCCCGGGATAGGCCGCTTCCAACGCAGCGCGGTTGTGGCCGATTTCTACCACTAAAATACCATCGGGTTCCAAATGTTCCGGTGCCGCGCGCAAAATTTCCCGCACATGATCCAATCCGTCGCCGCCGCTGGCGAGCGCGAGTGCTGGTTCGTGGCGATATTCTTCCGGTAATGTCGCCATCGAAGGCTGATTCACGTAGGGCGGATTGCTGACGATTAAGTTGTAGCGGCAGCCCTTCAACGCCGCGAATAAATCGGATTTCACCAAGCGAACTTCTTCTTCGAATCCATAGTCGCTAACGTTGCGTTGCGCGACTGCCAACGCATCGGCCGAAAGATCAACGGCATCGACGTCGGCATTCGGATAATGGTCCGCCAATAAAACTGCCAAGCAACCGGAGCCGGTACAAAGATCCAGCGCGCTACGCACATCGAGCGCATCGGGTAGCCAGGGTTCCAATCCGCTAGGCAGTAGTTCGGCGATGAAGGAACGTGGCACGATAACGCGCGTGTCGACGTAAAAACGATGATCGCCGAGCCAGGCTTCGTTCGTTAGATAGGCGGCTGGAACTCGTTGCTGGATGCGCTTCTCCAGCATGGTGAATATTTTCTGTAATTCGTCCGGCAATAATTTTGCGTCGAGAAATGGCTCGAGTCGATCGAGCGGCAAATGCAAGGTGTGCAAAATCAAATACGCCGCTTCATCAAAGGCATTCGCGAGGCCGTGGCCAAACGATAGATTTGCTTCGTTGAAATGGCTAACGGCAAAGCGCAATACATCGCGAACGGTTTTCAGATGCTGATTGGCGATCTCAAACATTCAAAATGTTTTCCAGCGTTTTGAAATAGATTTCCGACAGCGGTTCGATGTCGGCGACGTTGACGTGCTCGTTTAGTTTATGAATGCTGGCGTTGATCGGGCCGAACTCGATTAACTCTTCGCAGATATCTTTAATGAAGCGGCCATCGGATGTGCCGCCGGTGCAAGAAACATCCGGCGCGTTGCCGGTGACGCTTTTTATCGCAGCACTAATCGCCGCGACCAACGCACCGCGAGGCGTCAAGAATGGCTTCCCGCCTAGCTCCCAGGCCAGTTCATAATCTAAATTGTGTTTCTTCAAGACACTTTCGAGACGATCTTTTAATGACTCGGGCGTGCTCACCGTCGCGAAACGAAAGTTAAATAACACCTCGGCGCTACCGGGAATAATATTGGTCGCTCCGGTTCCCGCGCGAAAATTTGAGACCTGCCAAGTGGTCTGCGGAAAATATTCGTTGCCGTTATCCCAGGTCAGTTGCGCGAGTTCCGCCAGCGCGGGAGCGACTTGATGAATGGGATTTTTTGCCAGGTGAGGATAAGCGACGTGGCCCTGCACGCCTTTAATCGTCAGCTTTCCCGACAGCGAACCACGCCGGCCATTTTTAATCATATCGCCGAGTTTATCGACGCAGGTGGGTTCGCCGACGATGCAATAATTGAGCAGTTCACCGCGCGCACGCATGGCTTCGACGACGCGCGTGGTGCCATC
>JANOGO010000104.1:0-14290 GCA_031406045.1 Pseudomonadota bacterium | reverse complement strand
ATTGATTTGCGTCTGACCGCGATCGGACGGCGGCACGAACCCTTTCGGCAACAAGCCGATCAGTTGAATCGACCCAATAAAAAACGCCGCCGAGGCGATGACGGTGACCAGCCGATGTTTCAAACACCAACGCATTGCCGCGAGATAACTGCGCATGATCCAACCGTCGGGCGCGTGGGCGTCCTTTGCCGGCTTCAGCAAATAAGCAGACATCATCGGTGTGAGCAAGCGCGCGACCACCAGCGATGCGAGGATAGCCAGCACCGCAACCCAACCAAATTGCTTGAAAAACTTACCCGGTACGCCCGCCATGAATGCCGTAGGCAAAAACACTGCGACCAGCGCAAACGTCGTTGCAATTACGGCCATGCCGATCTCGTCCGCCGCTTCCATCGCCGCTTGATAGGGCGATTTGCCCATCCGCAAATGGCGCGTTATATTTTCGATTTCAACGATGGCATCGTCGACCAAAACACCGATCACCAGCGCCAAGGATGTGAGCGTAACCACATTCAGCGTATAACCAAACCAATACATGCCCAAGAATGCCGGGATGATCGATAACGGTAGCGCCGCAGCCGCAACAATCGTCGCGCGCCAATCACGCAGAAACCAAAACACGACGATCACGGCCAGCAGCGCGCCCTCCAGCAATAGCTCGATCGAGCCGGCGAAATTTTCGGCAATCGGTGCAACGTTGTCGATGGTTTCGACAATTTTCACGTTGGGGTATACCGCGTGTAATTGCGCCACCGCTTGCCGTACGCCAGAATTTTCGTCTCCGGCAACGGCTAATTCACTGGCGCCTTTGGTGCGGAAAATTTCAAACGCGACGACCGGTTTTCCGTCTTGCAATGCGACAGAGCGGCGCTCGGCGATGGTGTCGGTGACGCTCGCGACTTGGTCGAGCCGAATGCTGTGCCCGTCCGACAACGGCAATTCCAACGCCGCCAATTCGCTCGCTGAGTTTACCGTTGCGATGGTACGCACGGCTTGTTCGGCGCCGCTGACGTCTCCACGGCCACCCGGCGTATCCTGCTGCACTTGACGCAACTTGCGCGAAACATCAATGGCGGCAACACGCATCGCGGCCATGCGCGAGGCATCGAGCTCAACTTGAATCTCGCGCGTCACCCCACCCATCCTCGTCACCGCACCGACACCCGGCACAGTGAGCAATTTTTTCGTGACCGTGTTATCGACAAACCACGATAGCGCTTGCTCATCGAGTTGCTCGGACGTCAACGTATACGTCAATAACACTCGCCCTGCCGTCGATGCTTTCGTCACACTCGGATCGCGCAACTCCGCGGGCATATCGGCACGCACGCGCGCCACCGCATCGCGCACGTCGTTGACGGCATCGGCGCCATCTTTTTCCAATTGGAATTCGACGGTGACGTAGGCGATGCCGTCGAGAATTTTTGTGTAGATATTCTTTACGCCTTGCAGCGTCGCAACGGAATCCTCGATCTTGCGCGCGACTTCGGTTTCTAATTGTGCCGGTGCGGCGCCCGGTAACGAGGCGGCAACCGTGACGATCGGCAGTTCGATATCGGGAAAATCCTGTACGCCGTTGGCTCGATAGGCCATCAAGCCCGCCAGCGTTAACAACGCGAACAGCATAATCGCCGGGATCGGATACTTAATCGAGAGCGAGGAGAAATTCATTGCGTTTACCTATTGGCGTGCAGCGTTAGATTGCGGCAGATTGTTGACTAAATCGCCGTCATTTAAAAATCCCGCACCGCTTGCGGCGATCAATGTTTCGGCTTTTAAGCCATGGGTAATCTCGATTCGATCGCCAACGCGCCGGCCGGTAGCCACTTTAACTTGCGCTACGCGACGCTCGGCATTAATGGCGAAAACATAGGTAAAGCCATCGCGCATCACCACCGCCTGCTGCGGCACCGTCAGCGCGCCCGATGAGCCAAGTTCGAATTGCCCGGTCCCAAACATACCGGCCACCGCACCGGAATCATTCGGCAAATCGACATAAACCAACGCAGCGCGTGTTTGCGGATCGATGGTCGGCGCAATGATGCGAACCTTGCCTTGAATTTTTGCTCCATTCGCCGCCGTCAGCGTCACCGCGGTACCGGGCGGTACGCGATCGAGTTCTTCGGACATCACTTCAGCGCGCCACTCTAAGCGCCCTTGCCGGATCATGCGAAATAGCTCCGCGCCGGCACCGACTACCGCGCCCACCGTCGCCATGCGCGCCGAAATGATGCCGCTATCGGGCGCGATCACGCGAGTGAACTTCATGCGCAGTTGCTGCGCGTGCAACGTGGCGAGCGCCGCTTGGACTCGCGCTTTCGCGGCACTCTCTGCCGTCAAGTATTGATTGATTTGCTGCGCGCTCATAGCGCCGGTCGGTTGCAGCCTTCGAGCGCGATCGCCGTTCGCAGCCGATTCTTGCGCATTCGCTTCGGCTTCGGCGACGTTGGCTTTCGCCTGCGCCACGTCGGCTGCTATTGTTTCCGCAGCAAAGGTCGCCAGCACTTGGCCGCGCTCGACGCGATCGCCAACGTTGACGCGAACGTCAGTCAGGCGCAGGCCATTCGCTTCCGCGCCGATGCTCGCTTCTTGCCACGCCATGATATTGCCGTTTGCGGCCAGTTTAATCGCCAAATCGGACGTCGCCGGTTGGGTCGTCGTGACTGTCAACGCCGGTTTCGCCGTTGCTACCGGCGCGGCCGGCTTCGCACTTTGAGCGCTCGGGCTTTGCTTGGCAAAAAGTACCGCCGTGCCCACCGCCAACGCGGCGACCGCAGCGGCGACTATGAATATTGATTTACGCACCATGACATTACTCCAAGCGATTCACGGGTTGTTACAGCCGAAGAAACAAATCATTCGCTTCTCGTTTCATTTCGATTTCTCAGCGCGCCGCCGCTTTGCTTCGGCATTAACCATCGCCTCGCCATAATCAACTAAGCGCTCGGCCCACACGTCGATCGCTTTCGGCGTTGCGATGAGTTGCGGCTTAATCGCTTCCATAATGTCGCGGCCAACGAATAGATGCACACCGAGTGCAACGATGGAAAACGCCAGCCGATGCAAATCATCATCGGCGCGCTTCAGCTTAAAATGCCGGCACAAAACCGCCACTAACGCCGCGTGGTAAGGCTTGATGCCGGCGTCGATTTCCTCTTCCCACAAGCCGGTAGGCTCGACCATTTCGCGAAAATGCAGGCGCACGCATTGCCGCACGCCGTCGCCTTGTTTTAACGGCTGCAAAAACCCGAAGAACAATCCTTGCAACGCTTGGCGCACGCTGTAGCGTGGGTCGTCGAATAATCCGATGTCGTCTTTAGGGCTGCCCAACGGCTCAAAGAATACCGCGCGATACAGCCCGGCTTTATCACCGAAGTAGTAACTGATCGCGCCGATATTCGCGCCTGCCGCCGCGGCGATTTCCCGCGTCGAAGTTTTCGCAAAACCCTTCTCCGCAAATAGATGCAAAGCGGTAAGCAGCAATCGCTCGCGCGATTCTTCGCCATCGCTGCGCTGCGCACGTTTGGACTTGGTCGTTATTGATTTCATCGGTGTGAGTATAGCACATAAATCAAACGATTGATTAAAGTAATACCAGTTTCGAAAGCAGCGTTCTCACACGTGCGCACGCACTCAATGTTTAATTGATGGCCTGGAAGCCTCGCCGGTATTGGCTTCCAGGGCGATTGCCGAGTATTGAGGATTCAATTATTGGTCATTGCGAGGAGCGTTTTTCGCGACGAAGCAATCTCGAACTTTGCAGCCTAACAAGGCGAGATTGCTTCGTCGCTTTGCTCCTCGCAATGACCAGGAGGGAGTTAGCCGGAGGCTATTTAAATCACCGCGAGTGACGCGCGTTCTTCGCCGCTATTGCCTTTGTCGTCTTTCCAGGAAAATACCAATTCGCCCGATTCACTCGCAACGATATAGAACGCAAAGTAGGGGTTCGCCGTCACCGCCGGATGCAGCTTGGCGCGGAATACTTCTTTGCCTGCATAGGCGCAAGTAAAGGTTTCGATAATATGGCGCGAAATTGCTTTGCCGGTATTATCGAGGCGAAAACCCGATTCCATCGGATGTACCGCCAACGCAAATACTTCGATCGTATCGCCGCGTTTTGCTGTTGCCGGCACGCGAACTTTGAGGTTAGCCACAACCGCTGATCGTCACTTCAACGATCGCTTGGGCCGACCACAACGTGTCATCATTCAGCGTCGCGACCGCCAATACGATTTGCGATTTCGCGAGCCGAATTCGCGTCGACACCCGCGCCTTGCCGTTGTGCGGGCCGAGATCGAATTCGACGATGTCCGGCAAGGGATTATGCTCGGAGAAAAGACGAATTTTTTTGACATAGTCGTCCGCGCTCATCGGGCTCACGACCTGAATGGAAATCGGAACAACATTACCATTCTCCGCAATTTGCGGAATCTCGATTGTCACCCGCCCCGCCATGATGCGGCGATTGCCGTATGCGCGATGAATTGCCGCCGACATATTTTCCGGTGTCGCGACGACCGGCCGGCACTGCAACAATACAAACGCGGCGCCGCTCGCCTGAAGCAAGCGCCGCCGCGAGATCGTTTTACGCGTAACTAAATCCATGGTTCTTCAGCGGCAACGAGCGAATGCGTTTTCCCGTCGCGGCAAAAATAGCATTGCACAGCGCCGGGATCACCGCTGCAATCGGTGGCTCGCCGACGCCGCCCCAAAAACCGCCGGTCGGCACGATCACCGCTTCGATCTTGGGCGTTTGCGCCAAACTCAGCATCGGATAATCGCCGAAATTACTTTGCACCACACGACCATCTTTGATCGTGATCTCCTCAAACATCGAGGAGCCGAGCCCCCAGATCGCGCCACTTTCGATTTGCGCAACCACCGCATCGCGATGCACAATGTAGCCGGAATCCAACGCGACGATGACTCGCTTGACGTCAATTGCATTTTTGTCGTTGACCGATAATTCAACCACGGCTGCGGAAAAACTGCCGTAGGAATCGGCCAGCGCAATGCCACGAAACACACCCTTCTCCGTCGGTTTTCCCCAGCCGGCCGCTTTGGCCACGGCATCGAGCACGCCGAGGTCCTTCGGCTTTTTCGACAGCAGTGCACGGCGAAATTCGTACGGGTCTTTCTTCGCTTCCAGCGCCAGCTCGTCGACAAAACTCTCGCGGAAAAATGGATTCTGCGTATGCGCCACCGCGCGCCACGGGCCGACCGGCACGTGGGTGTTGCGCATCGCGTAGTCGTGATAAATATTCGGCACGCTGTACGGCGCATCCTGAAATACGCGCACGCCGACTTGATCAATCCCATCCTTCAAAAATTGCGGCAACGATCCCGCCGCGACCGACTGCTCGGCTTGGCGAATGTTCCACGCAATCCAGTTACCGTCTTTATCCAAGCCTGCTTTCAGCTTGACGACCGAAATCGGGCGGTAACGGCCGTGTTGCATATCCTCTTCGCGCGACCATTGCAATCGAACCGGCGTGCCCGGCATAGCCATGGCAATAATGACGGCTTGCTTGGTGTATTCCTGAGTGACGCCGCGGCGCCCGAATCCGCCGCCCGCATGCATTTTATGCACGATGACTTTTTCCAGTGGAATGCTCGCCGTTTCCGACGCGGCAGCGATAGTCGATTCGCCGTTTTGCGTGCCGACCCAGACTTCGAGACTGTCGGCGTTCAGCAGCGCCGTCGCCGTCTGCGGTTCCATCGTTGCGTGATTCATAAACGGTGCGTGATACTCCGCTTCGATCACTTTTGCGGCGGACTCAATCGCTTTCGCGTAGTCGCCATCCTTGCGAGCGACCGGCACATCTTTCGCATCCAAGCCGGTTCGAATGAATTGCATGATCGATTCGCTCGACACTTTACCGTTGTCGCCGACATCCCACTCGATCGGCATGGCCTTCAACGCTTGGTGCGCGCGCCACCAGTTGTCCGCAACTACTGCGACCCAATCGTCTCCGGCGACAACTTTTTTAACACCGCGCATAGCTTTAATCTTGGATTCGTCAAAGCTTTTTACCTTGCCTCCAAATACAGGCACCTGCGCAATCGATGCGTGCAGCATACCGGGCAAACTCACGTCGGCGGCAAACACCGGCTTGCCAACGGTCTTGTCGGGGATATCGAAACGCGGCGGCGAGGTGCCGATGAGTTTCCAGTCTTTCGGATCCTTGAGTTTGGGCTCTTTCGGCACGTCGAGCTTCGATGCAGCCGGCGCCATTTTGCCGAATGTTGTGGTGCGATTGCTCGCTTGGTGAGTAATGATACTGTTGGCAACCGTCAATTCCGCGATGGGTACGCTCCACTCCTTGGCTGCAGCCGCGACCAACATTTCGCGCGCCGCAGCGCCGGCTTTGCGCAGAAATTCCTGTGAGTCGCGAATCGCACGGCTACCGCCGGTGCTCATGGAACCAAACACGCGGGCGCGTTTGACATGTTCATTCACCGATGCATATTCGGGCCGGACTTTGCTCCAATCGCAGGCCAATTCCTCGGCAATCAGCATCGGCAAACCGGTGAAACTGCCCTGCCCCATCTCGGAACGCGCGATACGAACAATCACGGTGTCGTCAGGTTCGATCACAATCCAATGCGTCACTTCCGGACCTTGCGTTGCGGCGTTGGCGAACGTCGGCATGCGCACGCCGACCATCAGGCCACCGCTCACCGCAACAGATTTAACTAAGAAACTACGGCGATTAACATTGAATAATTTTGTCATGTTGGTCTCTTCGCTCACATCGATTTCGCGGCAAGATGAATGGCATCACGGATACGCGCGTAGGTCCCGCAACGGCAGATATTGGTCATCGCAGTGTCGATATCCGCATCGCTCGGCTTTTTATTTGTGCTGAGTAATGCAGCGGCGGCCATGATCTGGCCGCTCTGGCAATAACCGCACTGCGGCACTTGCAATTGCACCCAGGCTTTTTGCACCGGATGCGTGCCATCTTTTGACAGCGCTTCGATGGTGGTGATTTTCTTACCTTCAACGGCAGAAAACGGCATCACGCACGCGCGAACCGGCTGGCCGTCCATATGCACGGTACATGCGCCGCAGGCCGCGATGCCGCAGCCGTACTTCGTTCCGCGCAAACCCAACTCGTCGCGCAATACCCACAACAGCGGCATGTCGGCCTCGACATCGACGCTGACGTCCTTGCCGTTTACGTTTAACGTTGCCATGATCTCTCTCCAAAAAGCGGTTAATTTAAAACTAGATGATGATATTGCGCTAATGCCAGCTGCGTCAATCGATCAGGACTTCGAGCGCAACGCGTTGCAATAAGTTCAGTTCGCTGCATGCACCTAAGATTGTACTTATGATTCTTGCGAAAAACGAAACGGATGTTCGAACACTAAAAGCGTTGGCCTGCGAGCCAGTATCCATGGGCATCTTCAGGCATCTAACGTTGCCGTGCGGTGCAAGAATTCTGTTAGCATTGACTCCATTTAAAAACAAAATTCTACGTACATTCATGCTAAACAACTTCGCCGCGATCGTGGCCGGTGGCCGGAACTCGACCCGATAACGCTTATTGGCCGGATGAAATTCTATTGGTTGGCCCTCGCGTTGGTATGGATTGCATCCGCGTCGGCGCAGGATCGCCCAAGCTATTCCAACTTACGTTATGACGAAGATTGGCGTACCGTCGCCCATTCACCGAGCGATAAATGGCATGCCGCGAAACACGTTTCTCTGGGCGATGAAGCCTATTTTTCACTCGGCGGCGACGCCCGCGTACGTTACGAGTATTTCCGCAATCCGGGATTTGGCGGTGGCCGCCAAGATTCAAACGGTTACGGACTGCAGCGTTATATGCTGCACGGCGATTTGCGCCTCCATCGGTGGTGGCGCGTCTTCGGTCAATTGCAACACAGCCAGGAAAGCGGCCGCACCGGCGGCCCGCGCAGCTTCGACGAAAACAAGCTTGATGTGCATCAAGCCTTCGTCGATGTCGGTCCCTATCAAAACATGCGGGACTACACCGCATTGCGCCTGGGCCGGCAGGAACTAGAATTCCCATTCGCGCGGCTAATGTCGGTGCGTGATGGTCGTAACACGCGGATCACTTTTCAAGGTGCTCGTTTCATTCATCAACGCCCTGATTGGCGCGGCGCGATGTGGGCATTACGGCCGGTGCGTATCGATCGAAACGAATTCGACGACGAGTGGGATGAAACCCAGCTTGCCGGCGGCGCCGGCTACACGCGCTACCGCTTTCTCACGCCCAAAGGCAACATCGCAATCGCTTATAACTTATTCAACGAACGCCTCGCGAAATACGAACAAGGCAGCGCCGCGGAACATCGCCATGGATTGGGTGCGCGAATTTGGGGCCTTAACGGCGGTTTCGATTACAACTATGAAGCGGTCTACCAATTCGGCAATTTCGGCGACGCGTCGATTCGCGCGTGGGATCTAGCGACCGACACCGGCTATACGTGGCACGATGTGCGCTTCCAGCCACGTCTGGGTGTGCGCTTCGACATTACGTCCGGTGATAGCGATCTGAGCGACGATCGCTTGGAAAATTTTAATCCGCTATTTGCCGCGACTGCTTACTCCGGCCTTGCCGGATTGATCGGCCCAAGCAACGCCATCGATTTTGCACCGTCGATCACACTCAAATTTTCTAACGGGGTAAATCTGACGTTCGGCACCGCGATGTTTTGGCGCCATCGCACACAAGATGGTGTGTACGATCTTGAGCTCAACTTGATTCGCAGCGGCAAAAATAGTAACGCCCGCTTCGTCGGCCAACAATGGACGCTGCAAGGAAATTATCCGCTTACCGCGCACGCCAGCCTCGCCGCGACGCTATCGTATTTCGATACCGGCCGCTTCTTGCGTGAGACTGGTGCCGGAAAAAATCTAATCTATTTCACCACCTGGTGGAATTATCGTTTTTGAGGAAGGCATGGCTGTGAGGCAAGCAGGGAGCGGCTCTCCGGGCATGGCATGCCACCAATCGCACCGAATAAGCGTGGTGGCTCAATTAAGGAAGCTCTGAATAAGTCCGATTTCGTCGTGGCGCTATGTTCGGCTCACAAAAAATATCGCCTGACATATCATGCATATGCGGTGTCGGTATTTTTTGCTCGCGCCTTGTCTCACTTAGAACTCGAACTTATTCAGAGCTTCCTTAATATTTAGTAAAATCGATCACCCGATTCTCGCAGAATCCTCGCACCACTATGTCTTTTGGCCTAGGGTAAATAGCCGAGCCGATCTACCCCATATGGCATATTGAGCCGCACGCTTTAACAGCGCAATATTTTCTTTCGATTAAATCAGAGAGAAAATTCATTATGGATTCCATACTGTATTGGAATGATGTCGCGCTTGAAGCGAATAAAGTCAGTCACACTAACGGCAAGGGCGAGCAAACCGGGCCAACTTTAAGTTCGCGAGCGCTCGCGATTGTTCACTTGGCGATGTACGACGCCTATGCCGGCATCAGGCAGCAACCATCGCTGCCGAATTATCTACCGGGCTTGCCGCTGCCCGATCCGATTGCGTCGATCGATGCGGCCGTCGCGGCCGCCGCGCATGCAACACTGTCGAGCTTGTTTCCGAGCCAAAAAACCTTCTTCGATGAGAAGCACTTTCAAGCGGGTTTAACTGGCGCGGGACTCGCTGAAGGCAATGCATACGGCTTGTTTGTCGCACAGAAAATGTTGGCGGACCGTAAGGATGACCCCAATGCAAGCGATAGTGGGTATGCCGCTTCGATGGCGCACGGCAGGCATCGTCCCGACCCGGACAATTCCGATCAAGGCTACCACGCGCCATTCTACGGTGCGAAATCGAAGGGCTTTGCGATCACTGATCGTTGGGAATTATTGCCACCGCCGCAACCCGGCAGTACCGCCTATCAAAAAGCCTTGGAAGAGGTTAGAGGGCGTGGCATCGCGGCGGAATTGATGGGCACGTTACCGTCGACCTACTCACCACGAACTGTTGATCAAACCGTGATAGCGATTTTTTGGGGCTATGACGGCGCTGCCGGGCTCGGCACGCCACCACGTCTTTACAATCAAATCGTCCGTAAAGTTGCGGAAAAAATGAACACCGGCGCCGATGCGACCGACAAAAATGCTCGGCTATTTGCGTTGGTCAACGTTGCGATGGCGGACGCGGGCATTCTCTCCTGGGATCAAAAATACATTCATGATTTCTGGCGCCCCGTGGTTGGGATTAGGGAACACGATAGTTCGATGGGTCCGGCGGGTCAGGGGAAGAACAATATTGACAACGATTGCGATACCAACTGGCTTCCGCTGGGCGCACCCAACACGAACAAAACCGGCAGCAAAAACGGTACGCCGCCATTCCCGGCATACCCTTCGGGGCACGCGACATTTGGTGCGGCGGCGTTTCACATAACACGCCTGTTCTATGGCGATACCGGCGTCAAAGATGATTTGTTCGACGATCTAACGTTCGTTTCCGACGAATTTAACGGTTCGAACAAGGATAACAAGGGCACGGTGCGACCGAAACACGTTCGTAGTTTTGCCAATGGTCTCGCGCAAATGATCGAAGAAAATGGCCGTAGCCGGGTATACCTCGGCGTGCATTGGGTATTCGATGCTTTCGCGCTAAAGCCCAACGGCCAACCCAATTTGGCAGTAAACATTGGCGGCGTGCCGCTCGGAATCAAGATCGCGGAGGATATTTTCACCACGAGTAGTATGAGTAAATCTACCGTGCCGCCACGGCCTTAATTTTTCGGCGTATTTTCGATTCAAGCGGATGTGCCTGATTATGAGCACATCCGCTTTTTTCATGGCGATTGCGCCACGCAACATTTCGAAACACTTTTCGACATTTTCGTTACGTCTGCCGATCGCATCGCGATCAAAATTAAAGCATCAATCTCGTTACAAACGGAAAGGATCGAAATGAAAAATAGTCTGTTGCTCCTCACTATCGTTGTCGTTACGTTAACCGGCTGCGTGCACGAGCGCGTGATCTACCGCGATCGCGTATCCGACCCGTCGGACGAAATTTCGACGCAAGCACCGCCGGAGCCCATTCACGAAACAATCACCGTGGCACCAAGCCGCGTGCACTTATGGATCGGCGGGCGCTGGGGTTGGCGCCATGGCGCTTATGCATGGGTGCCGGGCTACTGGGCGCGGCGGCCGCACCACCACTCCAATTGGGCGCCCGGCGCTTGGGCGCGCCATGGCCATGCCTGGCGCTGGCGGCACGGTCATTGGCGTTGAGATAACGACCAGCCTACTCCCCGCGCGGCTCATCCTCCCAACCTGCTGCGTGGGGAGTTTTTTCGTCAAAAATCATCGATCGGTCTAGCGAACTGAACTAATCATCGCCTGGAACCACCCGTGGATATTGGCTCTCCAGCCATGCCACGCCGCGAAGCAATCCTGTTGCGCCTGTTGGCAATGTTTGTGAATAAAAATCAACGGTTCCAGAATCGCGTAAATCGCGCTATCCTTATTCGAAATAAAAAACCGTATTACTCGTAGTTTGCTGCAATTTCCCAGGCCGGAAAATGATACTCAACGTTTTTGAAAGGACCGCTCATGATCAATTCTCGTTTGTTGTTGATTGCCTCAGCCCTAGTGGCGCTGAATGCTTGCACCACTGATAGCCTCGGCGATGCGAAATACAAAGCCGCTGTCGCCCGCGCCCATGAAGATCGTATGCTTGCATTACGCGAATGCGACAAATTCAACGGCGACGCCAAAGACATGTGCCGAACCGAGGCAGGCGTTGCGCAAACGAAAACCGTCGCCAGTGCCAAAGCAGAAAATTTAGGTACAGCCGCCGCACTCACGCAAGCCGAGCGCGACAACGCCGACGCCGACTGGACGCTCGCGAAAGAAAAATGCAACACCTTCGGCGGCGATACCAAAGCTGAGTGCTTGACCAAAGCGCGCTCGGCGCACGAAGCAACGATCGCGGAGATCAACGCCAATGCCGACGAACAAGAAGCGCGCTGGAAATTCAGTGTGGCCGAATGCGCGCAACTTGCGGGCACCTATCGCACCACGTGCATGGCCGAAACGCGCGCGAAATATGGGCGCTGAAATTTTACCTATAGTGTGATTAGTGGTCGTTGCGAGCTGCCTGTATCGGCGCTGCCGATACTGCTCACGGACCATGAACCGCGGTGGGCTTAAACCTAAGCCCACCCTCACCCCCGCCCCTCTCCCGCCGAGCGGGAGAGGGAGTATCGTCCCCTCACCCCTTTGGGGAGAGGGGTGGGGGTGAGGGGCCAACCGCCAATAATACAAACGTCGGTCAACTATGGTTTAGGGAAAGGAGCAACGCGACGAAGCAATCTCGTTTTTCATTCGCGATAGAAAAACCAGATTGCTTCGTCGCGGAAAGCGCTCCTCGCAATGACAAAATTCTGTAATGTTGACCCTTAACTCAGCTTTGCCTACCATCTCACATCGATAACGAACAACGGAAAATTCATGGCAATTCTCGTCACCGGCGGCATTAAAGGCATCGGCTTCGCCATCGCCAAACGTTTCGCCAAACCCAACACCGATGTCTTTCTAAATTTTTATAACGACGAATCCACTGCCGAAAAAGCAAAACGAGAAATCGAACAAATCGGCGCGCGCTGCCATTTAATTCGCGGCGATGTCAGCACGCCGGCGGGATGCAATGACGTCCTCGATCAAGTGAAAGCCAAAGTCGACCAGCTCGATCAATTGGTTCATTGCGCCGTGCGCGTGATCGCCGTGCCCACGCTGCAAGTCGATCCGGACGATTTCACTCGCGCGGTAAATCTCAACGGCACCGCCCTGCTCTATCTCGTGCAAGCCGCGTTACCGATTTTAAAGCGCGGTAGCAGCGTGTTTTTTCTATCGAGCCGTGGCGGCCGCACCGTGATTAAAAATTATGCGGCGGTCGGTGTCGGCAAAGCGTTGGCCGAGAGCCTGCTGCGTTACCTCGCCGTTGAGCTCGCACCGCGCGGCATCCGCATCAACGCCGTCGCGCCCGGCGCCGTCGATACCGATGCACTACGCGCCGTATTTGGCGCGGAGACTGATAAGATTCTTAAGTCCGCCGCCGAGCAAAATCCGAGTGGCCGTTCTGTGCAGCACGACGATTACGTTGGCTTAGTCGAATTTCTCGCCAGCCCCGCGGCGCAGATGATTCAGGGGCAAGTGATTTTTGTGAATGGTGGGCATAATTTGGCGGCGTAGTCAGTTTATGTTTCGATAACATAAAAACACGATACAGTTTTACTAATCACTCATTCAGGAAAATTCGATGTTGACACTCTACGAACACCCGCTCTCAGCCTTCGCGATGAAAGCCAAAATCGGCCTCGCCGAAAAGGGCTTGGAATTTAACGCCATTGTTCCCGATGGCATGATGAACGGTAAAGTCGGTGGCGAGTTTGTCGACGCAAATCCGCGCGCGGAAATTCCGACCTTGATCGACGGCGATGTGAAAATTTTCGATTCGACAATTATTCTCGAATATCTCGAAGACAAATGGCCGGAACCCCGCTTGCTGCCTGCCTCAGCGGCCGATCGCGCGCGCGTGCGCATGATCGAAGATGTGATGGATACGCTGTACGAGCCGAATAATTGGGGCTTGGGCGAAGTGCTGCGCTTTAAGCGCGCGAGCGGCGCACTAGCCGATCAACTAGTCGCACATTCGCGTGCGAGTGTAACGAAATTGCAGGGCTGGCTGGAAAAACAATTGGGAACGCAACTGTGGTTTAACGGCGCGAATTTCGGCTGGGGTGATGTGTGCGTTGCGCCTTATGTGTTTCGCTCAATTGCATCAGGGCATCCGCCACCAGCGAATTCCAATCTTGCGAAGTGGGTTGAACGCGCAAGTGCGCGGCCGAGTGTCGCGAAAGTGGTCGAGCAAATGAAACACGTAATTGCGAGTTTTCCCGATGTCGCGACAATGCTTGCGAACGGGGAAGTGAATCGCCAGTATCGCGATCATCGTTTGGAGTGGATGATCGCTGCGGGCGGGATTGAGATTGTGCGCGAAGGTATGGCGAAAGGGACGATTCGGTTTAGTCGGTTGCCGGAGTAATCGTTAGGGTGGGCAAGTGCCCATGCTGTAGGCGCAAATCGGAGTCAGCGTGGGCAAACGATAATTCCGTTTGTCCACCCTACCGGGGAGTCATTGCGAGCTGCCTGTATCGGCGCTGCCGATACTGCTCACGGACCATGAACCCGATTTGACGGACGCTTGCTTTAGCGACGGCTTGCCCCTCACCCCCACCCCTCTCCCCAAAGGGGCGAGGGGATCAATCCC
>JANOGO010000061.1:0-9989 GCA_031406045.1 Pseudomonadota bacterium | reverse complement strand
CGAAGCCGCCCATGCGTTGTGTAGCGGCATTCCCGCCGCGCGCCATCAACATTTATTGTCGCCGAAGGTCGGTCACTACGGCATATTCAGCGGCCGCCGCTTCCGCGAGAACATTTATCCGAAGATGACGGAATTCATCCGGAAATTTGCCTGAGCGTTAAAGGGAGGACATTGAAATGACCGATTCCAGTTCGCCGCAAGCGATGATTGAAATGTTTCAAAAAATGGCGAATCCGTTCGCCTTCCCTTTGCAAAACTTCCTGATGCCGAGCTTGTCGCTGGAAGAAGTCGAACGCAAAATTTCCGAGCTAAAGTCAGTGCACACTTGGCTACAGGCTAACCTAGGTATGCTTGAGGTCAGTATCAAAGCGCTGGAATATCAGAAAGTGCTGCTGACCCCGAATAGCGCCGCGCCCGCCGATGCGCCGACGGCGGAAAATCCTTTTCTCGATCCGAAAAATTGGCCGTGGAATTTCGTCAGCAACCAGGCCAGCACTGCGGAACCACCCGCCGACGAGCCCGGCAAAGCGAAATCCAAAAGTCCTAAATTTTAGCGCTGCGCCGCCCCTCCCCAGCCCTCCCCCGCGCGAAACGCGCAAGGGAGGGAGCCTAGCCTCTAAATCCTAGCGCCTAAACCCCGCCGCACTACTACTTCTGGCCGATGCCAACTAAGCCTTTTGGCCTATTTTCTTATGCCTGCAAAAGGCGAACAATGTCATTGCGGATTACACCAGCAGTTCTTGCTGATGTTCACTGCCTCCTCCTTCGCCCCGCCTCGCGCGGGGCTTTTTCATTGCCGCTATAATCTGCGATAACTTTCTTAGGAGTCGTCATGAAGGTTTTCATTGTCGGTGCCGCGGGCTATATCGGCGGCTCGGTTGCGATGCGTTTTGTTGCGCTTGGCCACCGCGTCAGCGGCTTAACGCGCTCCGCCGATAGCGCGGCGAAACTCAGCGCATGCGGCATCGAGCCAATCATCGGTAGCAACACCGATGTCGACATCGTCCGGCGCGCCGCGAGCGCCGCCGATGTGGTCGTCAACGCGGCTGATGTTGAAAACCCATACCCCGTTGCGACCATCCTCGCTGCGTTGCGCGGCAGCGGCAAACGCTTCATCCAAACCAGCGGCAGCAGCGTGGTTGGCGATAAGGCGGCGGGCGAATATTCGCCTAAGGTCTATCACGAGGACACGCCGCTCGACGCGTTACCGGAGAAAGTGGTACGCACCGCGATCCATCGCCAAGTGTTGGCGGCGGCGCACGATGGCGTTCACAGCGTCGTGATCTGTCCGCCGTTGATCTACGGCCGCGGTGCGGGGCTGAATCCGCACAGTGTGCAAATTCCGAAGATGATCCAGCAAGCGCAAAAACACGGCGTAGTGCGCTACATCGGCAAAGGCGAGCACGTTTGGTCAACGGTGCACATCGATGATGTGGTCGATGCTTACGTGCTTGCACTGGAAAAATCCCCGGCGGGCGCGTTTTTCTATTTGGAAAACGGCGAAGCGAATTTTCGTGCTATGACCGCTTCGATCGGAAAATTGCTGGGCATGCCTAACGGCAGTTGGCCGATCGACGATGCGATCGCCGAATGGGGACCGCCAACGAGTTGGTTCGCGCTTGGCAGCAATAGCCGCGTCCGCGCCGAAAAAGCGCGGCGCATGCTCGGCTGGCAACCCAAGGGGCCGGGATTATTTTACGAAATCGAACAAGGTTGCTATCGCGAATTTTTGCATCGAACGCAATCATAACCATTACATGTTGCGCGGGAACACAAGTGAAGAAACACCTTCCCCTTCAAGGGGAAGGTGAGACGGCGTGGCCTTGGGCCATGGGGATGGGGGCGGGTGTTATGACCCCTGAAAACCCATCCCCACCTTTAATCCTCCCCTTGAAGGGGAGGAAAATTTGTTGTCCCGGTGCGATACGCTAACTTTTTAAATCTTAAAGGAGAAACAAAATCATGAAACCAGTCATCGCACAAACAGCGCCGTATGCCAAAGAGTTAAAAGCTGGAGACTATTGGTGGTGCGCCTGCGGCCAATCGAAGAATCAACCGTTTTGCGACGGCTCGCACAAGACCACCGAATTCACCCCGCAGAAATTTACGCTGACTGAGGATAAGCAGGTTTGGCTATGCGGCTGCAAACATAGCAACACAACGCCATTTTGCGATGGAACTCACAAGAAATTGATTGAGATGCAAGATACCTGAAGAGGCGCTACCAGAGCGGCACTACAAGCACATCAAGCCACGACGCAATGTCCGCGCGGCTCCCAGAGCAATGCACACATGAAAACCGCCGCTGCGGTCACTCTTTAACGAGCAACGGTAGCGGCGGTTTTGTTTGACTAAACGCTACTAACTATTTAATGCGACGACGCAGACCCAAACCAACTAAGCCCAGACCGGCCAGCAACAGTGTGCCGGGTTCCGGAACTTCTTGACCCGGACCACCGTCGACTTGACCTTCGATGACGTCGTTACCGCAGGTCATGGTCCAGTGCAAACCGAGATTGATCGGTCCGTTTCCGTTTAGGCCAAGGTCGGATAGCAGCAAACTATATTCGATGAACGCGATGCTGTTATCGCCCGCCAGACTCCAAGTTACATCACCTGAGCCGGTTTGCGTGCCGCCACCAGTGCGACGCGCCTCTTGGTTATCGCGATAGGCATACAACCCGTCCACTATCAGCGGATCGGGCGCCATTTCATCTTGGGTTTTGGAAATACCAAATGCGCCGCCGTAAATGTTGCCATTGCTGGTATCGAAAACATATTCCCACGATTCGCCATTGCTCGCATCGTCGGTGTTGTAAGGCGCTGCACCGGCGGGTGCCCAGCCATTAGTGCTGATGAAAAGATCACCGGTTTCAACATGATAGCGGCCAAAATCCGAACCCGTGCCGGCCGGATCGTACCATTGGGTCGCGATCTTGACTTTCAATGTACCTGTCGCGCGATCGATCGTGACGGCCATATTGTCAATATCAAAATTGCTGGCCGCGCCGATTACATCGCGGGCAGGACCGGGCAAATCTTGTCCGCCGACGAAACCATCGGCTACAGTCGTGGTCACTGGTGCCGCAAACGCGACCGATCCCGCGCTTAACGCACAGGCTATTAAGGTTTTAGTTAGTTTTTTCACTTTGTTCGATCCTCTCCGAGAAATAAATATGCACTGAAAATTAAGCAATATCCATGCCTTTAGTTTAACAATCTGTTTTTATTTGATTTTTATGGGGATGTAAAGCGCGAGTGTAAGATTTTTCGACACTTTTTGATCATTTATCCCGACCAACAGATCCGAAAGACTAGCGGTCGGCTGTCTTTGCCCGCGCCGCATGACGTTTTGTGTCCAAATTTTCCGTGGTCAGCGCATGGAGAAATTCAACTAAGTTCGTCTTTTCAAGCGCGGTCCATTTTCGTTCCGGCTCAGTTGGCTTTCCCTGAACACGATAAATCGAGGAATAAAACTCGACTACCGCCGCCAAAGTCGCCAACGATCCATCGTGCATATAAGGCCCGGTCAATGCAACGTTTCGCAGGCTCGGCGTTTTGAATGCGTAGCGGTCGGTCGGATCGCCGCTGACTTCAAATCGGCCCTCGTCAATTTGCTTGGGTTCGGACACATTCGCCAGCGAATCGGGATTGATTTCGACGTAAACGCCCGGCGCAAGTTGTACCGAAATCGACTGCGCCGCACGGCGTTGCGCAATGTCATGAACGCCGGTGTTGTGAAAGCGATTATCGGTGAACGGCGCGGCGCGTTCATCAAGCAGATGACAGGCATTGCAATTGGCGGACATGAACACACGAAAACCGGCTTTTTCATTGGTGGTCAAGGCAGTTTCATTGCCACCGAAATAGCAGCGATCGAAACGCGAATCTCCCGCCAGCAGTGTGCGCTCAAAGGTCGCGAGCGCTTGACCAATAGTGATCTCATCGACACTTTTTCCGGCGAACGATTGCTCGAATAGTCCTTGATAATCCGGCATCGAATTGATGCGCGCGACGACCGCAGCGACCGTGCCATTCGCCATTTCGTTGCGCGCCAGCAGCGGCCCCCAGACTTGCGCTTCGAGCGATGCTTTCGCGCCATCGCGTTGAAAGCTATCGTGCAGCGCGACATTGAGCAAGCTCGGCGCATTGCGGCGCAGGCTTTTGCCCTCGAAGCCAACGGAGGTCGCGAGTTCATTTTGCGTAAACGCCTGTTCCGGCACATGGCACATCGCGCACGATAGCGTGTTATTCAGCGACAAGCGACGATCCATGAAAAGCTTTTTACCGAGCGCGATTTTATCCGGCGTGATGGGATTGTCGGCGGGGATGACGATGGCGGGTAGACCTAAATTTGGGTTGGCGGTATCGCCGGCAAGCACGCTACCCGCCAATAACAATGCCCAAAGAACCGCATGGCCATTGGCTCTCAGGGCATGTTTATAGCGCGAAATAGTGGTGACTTTCAATTTACCGATTGCATCAAAAGTCAACAAAGTGAACGCCCCCTCCCCTTTACGGGGAAGGTTGGGACGGCGTGGCCTTGGGGATGGGTTTGGGTTGATATCGCCACAGAAAGACCCATCCCCACCCTCACCCTCCCCTTGAAGGGGAGGGAAATTCTTTCCACGGTTTTTGCATCGATCAATTCCCTAGCGTTCCAGCAGCAACGTCTCAATATCATTCATCACCACTTGCGGCAACAAAAACGACGTGGTGTAAATCTCGCGCACATCGCCTTGGCCGTCAATCAAAAATACTTTGAGCACATGGCTGAGCTCTTTGCTGGTGCGGCCGGTTTCTTTATCGACGACGACTTGCACGTCTTGACCGAAGCCCTCGATCAACGGCTCCAGTGCCGCGGGTGATGGCGTGGTCAGAAAAAACCACTGCACGCCTTGTTTGTCGCGCACGTGGCTGCCGCCGTAATGCTGCATCGTTTCCGGCGTATCGCGCAGCGGATCGAAGCTTAAGCTGACGAAGCGGATTTTGCCGGCAAACTCGGGACGCGCGACGATGTGTTTTTTCAGATCATCAAAAGTTTGATAGGCCATCGGACAGCCTTCGGGGTCGGCGCATGACGTATAAATAAACGACAGCAACGTGATTTTGTTGCGGGTAAATGTGCGCAGCGATTTAGCACCACCGTCGACATCGAGCACCGTACCGTCGGGGACGGGCATGATGCGTTGCAGTTGATAGCTGCCCGGTTTGGGCGGCGCGAAGTCTAGATTTTTTAGTGGTTCGGCTTCGTGGCTGGTTGCGATTAGTGGAACCAATAACAAGATTAAACTTGCTAAAGATGCCATCCAACCCGAAGCGTCATCCCCGCGGAGGCGGGGATCCAGTGTCTTTGCCTTAACGACGCTGGATTCCCGCCTTCGCGGGAATGACGTCAAAAAACAGTGGCAGCAGTTCGGCAAATCCCATAAACACCCAGAAGTGTCATCCCCGCGAAGGCGGGGATCCATGCTGATTCTCACAAGCCAAATGGATTCCCGTTTTCACGGGAATGACGGGGTGGCCTACGGCTACAGTGTTGATGCATCGTTTCGTTAGCTATGAAAAATTGAGCTAACGAGACTGCGACGCCGCAACCTTCTCGCCATCAACCTCATCAAACGCCGTCCGCAACGACTTCGTGCCAAACTTCATGTGATGCGCACGGCCCAGTTTCTCTTTGTTGAAATCGACTTCGAAGGCCATGGTTAGGTCTTTGCCGTCCCAATTGAAAGCGCGCACCACTTGCTCGTTGTCATCGGCTTTTTTGTCCCAATTCGCGAGCAATGATGACGTGATGTACACGCGCTTACCGTCCCAACTTTGCGACACCATGTTGACTTGCTTGCCGGTCACTTTTTCGAAGGTTTGCGTCGGCGCTTCGGGATTGCTCAAATCGAAATAGCGCGTTTTACCGTCCATGAACGTATTGACCCAAAGCCCCTTACCGTCGGCCGTGATGCTGATGTCCACCGGCAACGGAATCTTCGACGGGTCGCCGATGGTCGCGACTTCTTTCGCCTGCCATTCGCCTTTGTCGTCTTGCTTAATGAGATGAATTTTCGACGTCAGTGCCGAGGCAGTCACCGCCCAGTTGTCGCCCGGCTTCAAGCTCCAGCGAATTTCCAGCGGCGCGCCGGGAACGTTGAAAACTTTTTTCGGCTTCATCGATTTCAAATCCCATGCGACCATGGTGTTGCCAAAGCGCTTCATCGCTTCGCCGTCTTTGATCAGCTTGCCGAGATCCATCATGTAATTGTTCCAGCCGGTAAAGCTGGACGTGAGCATGATATTTTTACCCGGGTTGACGCCGATGTCGTAACCGTAACCATCGCCGCCGTTATCGGTCGGCATGTCGTATTTCGCAACGAAATCGCCTTTGTTGTTGTACATCGCCATGCCGGTGACGCCGCCATGATCTTTGCTGTTGGACAACGCGCCGATCAACATGCGGCCAGGCATCGCGTAAAACGTGTGCGGCCCGACGTAGCCGGTTTTTGCGGCAAAATTAGCGATGGTTTTGATCAGTTTGGGTTTCGCCGGATTACGCGAAATATCGAACACATAAATCTTGCTGGTATCCAAGCCACCGGCCCAGAGGAAACGCCGATCGTCGGTGAAGCCCATGTGGTGCGCCTCTCCGCGCTCACCAGGATTGCCGACGGATTGGCTCGCGATCACTTTGCCGTATTGCTTCGATTTCGGATTGACGTCGATGGTAACGAGTTTGTCTTGCCCATCGCCCAAGCCTTCGACACCGAGGGTCCAGACGTAAACGAAATCTTCTTGGCCTTTAATGAGCTTGGCCATGTAGGGCGAATTGCAGGTTTCATCGGCGCTGCTCGGTGCGACATAAGCCAAGCCGACCAACGCAAGCGAAGCAGCCAGAATAGTATGAGAAATACGCGTATTCATTTTTCCCTCTAAAGATGAATTAGATCGAACGATTAACGCTAGAATGATACCTGTATTAAGTCCTTCATTAAAGATAAATGCTACGTAACGCCCTCGCGCCACCGCCCTACGCTATCGATCGCGAAACCCTTGAAAACGAAGTCGAGATAGACGTGTTCCGCGCCAGCGGGCCGGGAGGGCAACACGTCAACAAAACCAATTCGGCATTGCGGCTGAAACACGCGCCGTCCGGCGTGGTCGTCATCGCGCAAGATTCGCCGTCGCAATTTCGCAATAAAGAAATCGCATTTGAGCGCTTAATCGAACGCTTGAAAAAACTTAATCACGTGCCGAAGAAGCGCATCAAAACGCGGCCGACACGGGGCTCGAAAGAACGCCGCATCGCGACAAAAAAACGCGAAGGCGCGATTAAACAAGGGCGCGGAAAAGTAGATATGGAATGATTGAAACCAAACATTTGCGCATCACGGGAAAAGTGCAAGGGGTTGGTTTTCGCGCGGCGATGTATAGGGAAGCGATGCGGTTGAATGTCACAGGTTGGGTGCGCAATTGCAAGGATGGCACGGTGGAGGCGGTGATTCAGGGGCCGGAAAAAGCCATCGCGGAGGTTTTGCAGTGGGCGCGCCAAGGGCCGAACGGCGCGCGAGTCTATAGCGTCGAAGTAAGACTCGTGGAGGGCATTTTTCCCGACTTCGATTTGCTGTCGACGGATTGACTTTCCATATTGTCATCGCCCACATTGTCATTGCGAGGCGCTTTTTTCGCGACGAGGCAATCTCATATTTCACGGTGGAAGAAAGCGAGATTGCTTCGTCGCTTCGCTCCTCGCAATGACTGCGGGGCAAATGCCTGAAGAGTCCCGTGGATATTGGCTTGCAGCCGCGCTCTACGCGGGGACGACGAATACTGGTTTTTGTTTCGAATGCAACGCAGGAAAGGCTAATTAATTTCCCGCTTTCGTGGGAATGGCGTTTCAGGAAAATTGTTGGGAAAAAACTAAGACGGCCGCTTTGAACGGCCAACGGCTTCATTCTCCGCGCGGCGAACCTTCGCGGTCCATCGATTCTTCCACGCGTTCACGACCAAGGTCGGGTATTCGGCGCGGCCTAAGCTACCGTTATAGCGGCCCAAGGCGCGAAAATAATCGCCTTTTTCAATATCGAGGTAATGACGCAGGATGATGCAGCCATAACGTAAATTGGTGCGCAGATTGAACAGATTATGGTCTTTGCTGCCGATTTGCTTTACCCAAAACGGCATGACCTGCATGAAACCGCGCGCACCGGCGGTCGACAACGCGTATTTACGGAAATTACTTTCGACTTGAATCAATCCCAACACCATCTCGGGATCCAGGCCGGCGCGCATCGCCTCGTAATGAGCCGTGCGCAAAAAATCCAGGCTATCGTCGACTTCGTTAAATTTCTTTTTCAAGCGGCTCGCCATTTCGCCCAGCCAAGCCTGCTCGTGCGCTTCCGATTCGAAATAAGTTCGGTTAGTCGGCGTGTCGGCGACGGCTTTATGCAACGCCGATTTCACGCTGTCGGAAAGCTGCTCTTCGCGTTGTGCACCGGCGAAACTGGTGCCAATACTCAGCGACAACGACAGCGCGAAGAGTGCATGCGGGATGATCTTGCCGAGCGAAATAGGGCGGGGGAAATTCATAACCATTATTTTAGCCGTTGCAGCAGGCTTTGCAAGTCCAGTTTGTGAACTTCTGTCTCGCCACGTCGTTGATATTCATATTGATTTTCCTTCAGCCCGCGGTCACTGATGACAATTCGATGCGGCACACCGATTAATTCTTGATCGGCGAACATCACACCGGGACGCTCGTCGCGGTCGTCAAGCAAAACCTCCAAGCCCATTGCGCCGATTTCGTCGTGTAATTTCTCCGCAGCGACGCGAACTTCAGCGCTTTTCTTAAAGCCGATCGGCGCGATATAAACTTGAAACGGCGCCATGGATTTCGGCCAAATAATGCCGCGATCGTCGTAATTTTGCTCGATCGCCGCAGCGACGATGCGCGACACACCGATGCCGTAACAGCCCATCTCCATGTGCTGCGATTTACCGCCTTCATCGAGAAACGTCACACCGAGCGCTTCGGAATATTTTTTACGCAATTGAAAAATGTGGCCGACTTCAATGCCGCGCGCGATTTGCAATTCCCCTTTGCCATCCGGGCAAGGATCGCCAGAAACGACGTTGCGAATGTCCGCAATCAAACTCGGCTCTGGCAAATCGCGGCCCCAATTCACACCGGTTAAGTGAAAGCCTTCTTCATTCGCGCCGCAAATAAAATCGCTCATCGCGGCGACGCTGCGATCCGCGATGATTGTCAAGTCATCGCGCAATCCGACGGGCCCCATGTAGCCAAGCGGCACAGCGGCTTTCGCTTGAATTTCTTCGGCACTGGCGAGACGAAAATCTTGCATGCCCGGAACTTTTCTGCCCTTCACTTCGTTTAATACATGATCGCCACGCAACAATAGCATCACTAATTTTTCGTTGGCGACGACCACGATAGATTTCACCGTTTGCGTCAGCGGCATTTTTAGAAATTCGGCGACGTCTTCGCAAGTCTTTTTTCCCGGCGTTGGAACCCTAGTCATTGCCTGGAAAGCCGCGCCCTCATTGCCTCCTGGCGCGATCGCTTCAGCCAATTCGACATTCGCCGCGTAGTCGGAATCTGGGCAAAATGCGATCGCATCTTCGCCGGAATCGGCGAGCACATGAAACTCATGGGAGCCGCTGCCGCCGATCGCGCCGGTGTCCGCCGTGACAGAACGAAACTTGAGTCCCAGCCGCTCGAACACGCGCGAATAGGCGTCGTACATCGCTTGATAAGTGACTTCTAGGCTCGCGGCGTCGACGTGAAACGAATAAGCATCTTTCATCACGAACTCACGCGCGCGCATGACGCCGAAGCGCGGGCGAATCTCATCGCGAAACTTGGTTTGAATTTGATAAAAATTAATCGGCAGTTGCCGATAACTTTTGACCTCGCGCCGCACGATATCGGAAATAACTTCCTCGTGAGTCGGGCCGAAACAAAAATCGCGATCGTGACG
>JANOGO010000055.1:0-35478 GCA_031406045.1 Pseudomonadota bacterium | reverse complement strand
AGTCATTCCAGAAACCGTCTCAATCCATCGCAGCGTTGATGCGCAAACTCAGTTTCCGCACGCGCCTCGTCTTCGACTACTTGCGCATGACAAAGAACTCGGCTCCCACGACATGCGGTTCTTGAGAACAAATTTACCGTGCACCGCTCTCTTTGGGTAGGGCCCATTCATGCAGCGTTTGATTGGTGTGGTGCATGAATGCACCCTACATGGATACTGCCGCACCGCAACCGCTACGTAGGACGGCATGGCCTGGGAGCCAATATCCATGAGCCTCTCCAGGCATACCTCGCCACGAGTCAAGCAGGATAAGGCTTGTGGCGTGCCTCACGATCCGTATTTGTGCGGGCCATCGTAGGATTCAGTGTAAATCGTATGGGTCGCCATACTTTGGCCGTTCCAAATATGCAGCATCAATCCGGGCGGCTCCATAATAAAAGCCACCGGCGCCGCGGGATTGAGATCAAAATCAATCTGATGCGCCGTGCTCGGGCAGGTCACGGCCAGCGTGCCTGCAAAGCGCGCCTGAATCGGCCGATGCACGTGACCGCAGACGATGCGTTCGATTTGCTGATGGGTTCTAACAACAGCAGCAAAATCATCCGGATTGCGAAACCCCCACTGATCCATGTGCGCAATCCCGGTGGTAAACGGTGGGTGATGCATAAAGATCAAAGTCGGCTTTTGTGGCGCTTGCGGTAATTTTTCATTCAGCCAAGCGAGCCGCTCGGCGCACAACTCGCCCTCGGTTTTCCCGGCAATAACGGTGTCCAGCCCGATTATGCGCACCGTATAATCGTCGATGACGTAATTCAAAAAGCCAATTTTTGGCAAGCAAGCGTGATCTGAAAATGCCGCGCGCAAGGCTTCGCGCTCGTCGTGATTGCCTGGAATGACAAAATACGGAAAGCTTAGCGGCGCCAGGAGGCTTCGCAGATATTGGTATTCTTCCGGGCTACCGGATTCGACCAAATCGCCGCTGATCAGCAGCAAATCCGGCGCAGGATCCAGCGCCTGAAGCTTCGCCACGGCCTTGCGTAAATAGTTTCCTGTATCGACGCGCCGCTGCAATAGCTGGCCCGGAAGCATGATGTGAAGATCGGTGATTTGCGCAATCAGCATGAGGTCAGTTTACCCGCAGCATGGCGTACAATTCAACCAATCATTCTAAGCGAAATAATGTGAACGATCCCGCGCAAAAACTCGCAAAAGGCCGTGGTGCCCTGAGCCAACCGACCGCTCGATTCGAAGCCTGGTCGCGCGAGGCCGATGGCGATTATCGCGACTACGCCGAGGAAAATGACGAGTTACCGGCGTTTAAAACCGAAGTTCGCGAAGACCCGGCACGCTCGATCATCAGCTATAACGCGTCGCCGGATATTCCGTTCGATCGCTCGATCAACCCGTACAAAGGCTGCGAACACGGCTGCATTTATTGCTACGCCCGGCCGGCACATGCTTACCTTGGGCTGTCGCCCGGTTTGGATTTTGAAACCAAACTATTTTACAAACCGGAAGCAGCGGCGCTGCTGCGAAAAGAACTGAGCAAACCAAGCTACCGCCCTGCCCTCATTGTGCTGGGCGCCAATACCGATCCGTATCAACCGATCGAGAAAAAATTCGGTATCACGCGTGCGATCCTCGAGGTGCTAAACGAATTTAATCATCCTGTCGCGATCGTCACGAAATCGGCGCGGGTGGAGCGTGACATCGATATTTTGTCCGCGATGGCAGAACGCAATTTGGCGCTCGTATTCCTGTCGATCGGTACGCTCGACCACAGCATTTCGCGCCATCTGGAACCGCGTACCAGCGCGCCCGCGCGGCGCATGCAGGCCGTGCAGGCTCTTAGTGTTGCGGGCATTCCAACCGGCGTGATGGTCGCGCCGGTGATTCCGGCGCTGACTGATAAAGACATTGAGTCGGTGCTAGAGGCCGCTAAGGCCAACGGCGCGCAGTCCGCCGGGTATATATTGGTGCGCTTACCGCATGAGGTAAAAACGCTATTCGCCGAATGGCTCGAACAGTATTTTCCGCAGCGCGCCGGCCATGTCATGAGCATCATCCGGCAGATGCGCGGCGGTAAGGACAACGACCCAAACTTCGTCAGCCGCATGCGTGGCGAAGGGGAATTTGCACGACTGCTGGCGCAACGCTTTCGCAATGCCTGCGTACGACTTAAACTCACTCAAGAACGGCCGGCGCTAACGACCTCCCTGTTTCGGGTGCCGGGTGCCGCTACCACGCAACTTTCGCTTTTTTGATGCTTGATTGGCTGGCGCAAAGCCTGGGCCCGGGCAGCGAACTCATGTTTTTGTTCATCGCGAGTTTTCTGGCCGGGAGTATCATCCCTGTCAGTTCGGAATTGATTCTTTTTGGCGTTCTTAAACTTAATCCCGCGTTATTTTGGCCTGCTCTGGCCTGCGCAACGACTGCAAACACGCTAGGTGGCCTTAGTTCCTATGTGATCGGCCGATTTTTTCCTACGACAACCCCGCCCGCCGGACAATCGCCGCTCAACAGGGTAAAACGCTTTGGTAGCCCAATTCTGTTGCTCGCGTGGCTGCCCTGGATCGGCGATCCACTGTGCGTTGCGGCGGGCTGGCTGCGCCTCAATGTATGGCAATGTGCGGTATTTATCGCTGTCGGAAAATTCTCTCGCTATTGGTTTGTTGCGCTTGCAGCGCACTAGCGTAATCCATTTGTAGTCCGATAAAGCTAAGTTCGCGTTAAGCCAATACGAATAGCTCGGCTTTTCGACCGGCTGTCGGGCTGTTCTTGAATTCCAGGCACTTGGCCCTATATTAAAAATGTAGCCAAGATCGAACGGTCTTAACGGTAGCTCGTGAATAGGAGTGTTTAGAATGAATTTAGTCTACAACAGTGAACACTTTTCGGTGGTGGAATACCCCACCCATGGCAGCTTTGAGTTGATCGATAAGCAAGGCAAAACATCTGCTTTTCTGGTGGGTGACACGGCCGTTAAATTTCGCACATCAATGGAAAATGTATTTTCCGCCAGCCCCACCGTGGAATCGATAGATGAATTTCTCGACGACTACGAAGCGCCCTCGGAACAGCACCTCACATTCCACTAAGTCCGACGCCGTCGGCAATTTTCTTGCTGACGGATTGTCCTGACAGTCCGTTTCCCCGCTGTACTGGTTTACAACTCAATTCAAGCGATTTAGCGCGGCTTAAGTTAACCGGGTTTTGCCGCGTTCCCGCGAACTACGAATTGTGCCGAGGCAAGCGCGAGTTTATCGAATAGTTAGATTGTGTTAGCCTCGGTTTTTTGCCATCACCCCCATTCGACATGCATCGTTTGTCTCTAAACCACTCCCGCGAAGCCCTGGTTCTAATTTGGGTGGCGGGCTGCTTAATCATATTCACTAATTTTGTATCGTCGGCGTTTGCCAACGCCGACGCGCCGCGCGCGTTACTTCCCGTCGCCGGCGATTCGGCTCGGAATCTCGCGCTGTATTCCAATGCCGCATTGGTGCTGGACCACTATACCGGCGCGATACTGTTCCAGAAAAATGTAGCCGCGATTCATCCGATCGCTTCGTTAACAAAGTTAATGACCGCGATCATCGTGTTGGATAGCGGGCTCGCGCTTGATGCGACGATTCGGGTGGAAAATGATGACATCGATATGGAACGCGGCTCCCGTTCCAAAATGCGCATCGGCGAAATCTTGGCGCGGCGCGATATGCTCCGTCTCGCGCTGATGTCGTCAGAAAATCGCGCCGCCTCGGCGTTGGCGCGCACCCACCCTGGGGGGCGCGACGCATTCGTCGCCGCGATGAATCGCCGCGCCGCGCAAATCGGTATGTTCTCGTCCTGGTTTGTCGACAGCAGTGGATTGTCCAGCCGCAACGTATCGACGGCGCGCGATATGGCAAAGCTCGTCGCCGCGGCGGCTAAATATGAACTCATTCGCGACTACTCGACCACCCCGCAAGTCTCGTTGACCCGCTTGGACAGCGGCACTCAGATCAATTACGTCAACACCAATTTACTATTGCGCCACGCCGCCGGATGGGATATTCAAGTGTCGAAAACGGGCTACTTGAGTGAGGCTGGTTATTGCCTAGTATTGCAGGCAGTCATTGAACGTCGCGTCGTCGATATCGTGTTGCTCGATTCCTATGGGCGATATTCCCGGGTTGGAGATGCCAACCGCATAAAAAAATGGCTCGAGGAACGTTTGCGTCCTTCCATCGGAAAATTATGAACGCACCGGCAAACGTCGATTATCGCTTCCACGATCTCGCGCCAAACCTGGGATCGTTTTTGGACGACGTCTTAAGCGGACTCAGCCAGCCGCAAAAACGTTTATCGGCAAAATATTTCTACGATGAACGTGGCTCGTCGCTGTTCGAAGCAATCTGCGATCTGCCCGAGTATTACCCGACCCGAACCGAGATCGCGCTGATGCGCGAACATGCCACTGGCATGGCGAAACGAATTGGGCTTAATGCCTTGTTGATTGAATATGGCAGCGGCAGCAGCACTAAAACCCCGATCTTAATCGATGCCATGCGGCCTGCGGCCTACGTGCCCATCGACATTTCTCGCGAGCAGCTTGCGTTATCGGCATCGGCACTCGCTCAAACCCGGCCGGGATTCCCAGTTCGCGCGGTATGTGCGGACTATACTCAACCGTTCGCGTTGCCGGCACTGGACGAGATTAACTTCGCGGGCAAACTGATTTATTTTCCCGGCTCGACCATCGGTAACTTCGATCGCGCCGAGACCCACCGTTTTCTGCAACAAATCGCGCGGGTTGCAGGGCCTAGCGGTGCGGCGCTGATCGGGGTCGATTTGAAGAAAAATCCTTCCACGCTGCACGATGCCTACAACGATGCGGCCGGTGTGACGGCTGAATTTAATCTGAATGTCCTATGCCGCATCAATAACGAATTGGGTGGAAACTTTGACTTAAGCGCGTTTCGCCATCATGCGTTTTACGATGAAACACTGGGCCGAATCGAAATGCATTTGCTCAGCGTTCGCGCGCAAACGGTTACGATCGCATCGCAACCGTTCTTATTTCACGAGGGAGAGACGATCCACACCGAGATCTCGTGCAAATACAGCATTGAGGAGTTTCAGTCGCTCGCTAAGCTCGCCGGCCTGGAGGCTCGCGATGTATGGACCGATTCGGCAAAGCTATTCAGCGTGCACTATTTAACCGTACCGTCCGACGGCAAATAACCGACTGACTTGGAGATGGTGTCGGCAATTTCTTTCACGCGATCGGCCCAGCTCCAACGCATGCGATCGGACGGCGCAAGCACCGAAATGCCCGCGACCAAGCGGTTTTCATCGTTACGAATTCCCGCGCCGATACAACCGACGCCGACTTCTTCTTCCTGATCTTCGAACGCATAGCCGCGGCGTTTTACTTCGCGCAATTCGTCTTGCAGCGAGGTCAGCGTTTCGATTGAGCGCGACGTCAGCGCATGCAGCCGAGTGCGTTCCGCGTAGCTGACCCAGGCCATTTCCCCGTCATCGGCGAGGAATAATTTTCCTGTCGCCGTGACGTGCAATAACGCCCGCGCGCCATATGCATGCACCACCCGCATCAACGATTGACTGCCCACCGCACGCTCGACAAAGATCACTTCATCCCGATGGCGGATACTCAACGTCACCGATTCACCGGTTTCGTTCTGCAACTGATGCATATGCGGTAAAGCCTGCTCGCGCACCGATACGCGCTGCTTGAACAAGTTGCCAAGCTCGAGTAGGCGAATACCGAGCTTGTAACTACCGGCATCGACACGCTCCACCATGCGTTGGTCGCACATGACATTGAGAATTCGATGGGCGGTTGAAGGATGTAGCCCGGTTGTTAAACTCAAGTCTTTCAAATGCACGGCGCCCGAGCGCGCCGCAAGCGCGTCGAGCAATTGCGTCATGCGGACGATGACCTTAATGGTGCTTTTGGTCTCTTTTTCTTCCGCCGGCGCCGCTTTTTCCAAATTCTTTGCTACTCGAGCCATGGTCAAGCCCCGCGTTATTGCTTGTTGGTATACACAGCCCAAAAGTGTAACGCATTTGCCTAAATCACGGTGCAATACCTGGTTTCGCCCGGCGAGAATTTATGTTGCTTGTGCTATCATTTGTGTCTCTAAAAATATCCAATTTCCCCTGTGCGCGTCGGTTTATTTGTCACTTGTCTCGTGGACTTAGTTCGTCCGAATATTGGTTTCGCGGCGATTAAGCTGCTGGAATCGGCGGGTTGCGAGGTGGTCGTTCCGGCCAGCCAAACCTGTTGCGGCCAACCCGGCTATAACTCCGGCGACGTCAAATCAGGCCGTGATATGGCACTTAAATTTCTAGAAGAATTTCAAGATTGCGATTACGTCGTTGCGCCTTCCGGTTCCTGCAGCGGCATGATCCGCATACACTACCCGGTGATCTTTAAAGATGAACCGGAAATTCTGCGGCGACTTAGCGAGCTGACCGAAAAAACCTACGAGTTAACGGATTTTCTCGTCAATGTCGTCAAGCTGGAAAAACTGCAAACGGATTTTTCCGGCTCGATCACTTATCATGATTCTTGCTCAGGCTTGCGTGAACTCAACGTTAAACAGCAGCCGCGCGCGCTGTTAAAGCAATGCGGGTTGGCAGTCACCGAAATGATAGATGCCGAAATCTGCTGCGGTTTCGGCGGCACATTTTCGATCAAGCTCGGCGATATCTCAACGCGCATGGCCGACAATAAATGCGTGAACGCCCAAGCCACCGGCGCTAGCGCCATCGTCGGCGGCGATCTTGGCTGCCTACTCAGTATCGAAGGCCGTTTGCGCCGTAACGGCGATCACAAAACTAAAGTGTTACACATCGCTGAAATTCTAACCTCTCGACCCTAGCCCCTGAATTTATGCAAGTCGCCTCGATGCACTTTAAGAGCAAGTCGTCCATGCAATTGGAAAATGCTCATTTCCAAAAAAACATGCGGCGCTTCGGCCGCGGTTTTGCCGAAAAGCGCGCCGCTGCCGTCGCGGAACTCGACATTTTCGAAGATTTGCGTGAAGCCGGAAAAATAATCCGCAATCGCGGCCTGGAAAATCTCGACGCCTACTTAATTAAGTTTGAAGAAATGGCGAAAGCGCGCGGAACCGTCGTGCATTGGGCCGAGACGGCGCAGGACGTCAATCGCATCGTCATAGAAATCGCGCAGGCCAATGGCGTAAAAAAAGTCGTTAAGTCGAAGTCAATGGTCAGTGAAGAGTCTGGGCTGAATCACGCATTGGCTGATGTTGGCATTCAAGCGATCGAGACCGATTTGGGTGAATACATCGTTCAGCTCGCGAAAGAGCCGCCATCTCATTTAATCGCCCCGGCGATTCACAAGAGCAAAGAAGACGTCGCCGAGTTATTTCAGCAGCACCACAATCTCCCCTATAAGCTCGATATCCCCGCGCTCACGCGAGAAGCACGGCAAATTCTGCGTCCGCATTTCTTATCGGCGGATATGGGCATCTCTGGCGGTAATTTCCTGATTGCGGAAACCGGTTCGGTGGCGCTGGTAACCAACGAAGGCAATGGCCGCATGGTCACCACCGCGCCGCGCATACACGTTGCCATCACCGGCATTGAAAAAGTATTGCCGACG
Organism: Pseudomonadota bacterium; assembly: GCA_031406045.1. Taxonomy (GTDB): domain Bacteria; phylum Pseudomonadota; class Gammaproteobacteria; order Burkholderiales; family JALYOK01; genus JALYOK01. The sequence continues at coordinate 27,848 of JANOGO010000055.1, read as the reverse complement.
CTAGATGATTTATCAACGATTATGCGCTTGTTACCGCGCTCCGCAACGGGTCAAACGATATCCAACTACGTCACGGTATTAACCGGACCCAAGGGCTCGGACGATATCGATGGCCCTGAGCAGTCCCACGTCATTCTCGTGGATTCCGGCCGCTCGGCGATGCTCGGCACCGAGATGCAAGAAGCGTTACGTTGCATTCGCTGCGGCGCGTGCATGAACCACTGCCCGGTGTATCAAAATATCGGTGGTCATTCTTATGGCTGGGTTTATCCCGGCCCGATCGGTGCCGTGTTAACGCCGAATTATGTCGGCCTCAAAGACGCGCTCGATCTGCCGCAAGCAGCGACCTTGTGTAACGCTTGCGGCGTAGTTTGTCCGGTTAAAATTCCGTTGCCGGATCTGATGCGGCACTTGCGCGAAAAACAGGTCGAGCAAAACCTTCGTCCATTCGGCGAACGAGTTTCGATCAATGTTTGGCGCTACGTCGCGTTACGCCCGCGACTCTATGCGTTCGCGACCAAGCTGGCGGCACGATTCGGTAAAGCACTCGGTGGTCGCGATGGCCTCATCCACAGTCTGCCGCGCTTGGATGGCTGGACTAAGGGACGCGACATGCCGGCCCCAGCCGGAAAAACCTTTCGTGAACTTTACACTCAGAAAAAATTATAGCCATGCCTACGGTCAGCAATCGTTCTAATTCTCTTGGCACCGAAAACGCATTCGTCGTCCTCGCTGAAGTGAATAAGCTTCAGCGCGAAGGCAAAGACATTATTTCCTTCTGTATCGGCCAACCGGATTTCCCAACGCCGGTAAACATTCAAGATGCGGCAATCGAAGCCATTCGCTCCGGTAAGCACGGCTACACGCCGTCAGCGGGGATTCAGGAACTACGCGAAGCGGCTGCGCGTTATCTCGGCGGCATGCGCGGGCTCACTATTTCGCCGGACGATATTGTGATCGGCGCCGGCGCAAAGCCGTTCATCGCCTATGCGATTCTATGTTGCACCGACTATGGCGCCGGCGATGAAGTGATTTTCCCGAACCCGGGATTTCCGATTTATGAGTCTCAGATTCGCGTCCACGGCGCGGTGCCGGTGCCGATTTTTCTGCGTGAAAATCGTCAATTCGCGTTCGATCCGAACGAACTCGCCGATAAAATCACCGCGAAAACGAAATTGTTGATTTTGAATTCACCGCAAAATCCGACCGGCGGAATTTTGACGCGTCAGAATATGGAAGACGTCGCCGCGGTCTTGTACAAGCATCCGCAAGTGTGGGTCTACGCCGATGATATTTACGGCCGCTTGGTGTACGACGGTAAGTTTATTTCGATCGCCGAATTACCCGGTATGCAAGAGCGCACCATCATCACCGACGGCGCATCAAAAACCTGGGCGATGACCGGTTGGCGCCTCGGATTTGCCGCGAATAAAACTTTGGCGCCGCATTTTGTCCGTTGGGTCACGAATACCGATTCCTGCGCCTCGCAGATCACGCAATGGGCGGCGGTCGAAGCACTGAACGGCACGCAAGAACATGCCGAAATGATGCGCGTTAGTTTCATGCAGCGCCGCGATTTAATTGTTGGTTTGCTAAATCAAGTGCCCGGCGTAACTTGCCAATCGCCCGGCGGTGCTTTCTACGCCTGGCCAAACGTGACCGAAGCCTGCAGCATGATTAATGCAAAAGATTCGGAAGAATTTCGCACCCGGTTATTACACGAAGCCGGCGTTGCGTTGCTCGCCGATATCCATTTCGGCCCACGCGTGCCGGACGAAGGCCAGCATGTGCGATTCAGCTACGCGGCGTCGAACGACGCAATCAAAAATGGCGTAGCGCGCATGGCCGACTTTATCCAGCGGAACAAGCGTTAGTTTTTTCATCCTTCATCCTTCATCCCTCCCCCTTCATCCTTGGCCCCATGTCCGCCCGCGACAATATCCTGAATCGAATTCGGACTAATCAAAAAAAGTCCGGTCTAACGACTCCTGGCGAATTAGCTGATACCGCGAATTTCATCGCCAGCCATCCGCAGGGGCCGCGTCCGAATGCCGATTGGCCCGACCTGATCGCGCGATTTAAAGAACAGGCGATTCGGTTATCGAGCACGGTCGATGAAGTCGCGTCGATTTCCGCGGTACCACACGCGCTCGCTCGCTACTTGCGGGAAAAAGAACTATCGGCAAAAGGCATTTGTTGGCCAACTTTATCTAATCTGGATTGGCAAAGCGCGGGACTCGCAATCGAGCCGCGTAGCGCGATCGAAAGCGACCAGCTCGGCATCACCGGCAGCTTTTGCGCGATTGCGGAAACGGGAACATTGTTATTGACGAGCAGCCCATCGACGCCGAACAAGACTAGCTTGTTGCCCGATACTCACGTTGCGATCGTGAGCACATCTCGTATGGTGGTCGGGATGGAAGACGCGTGGAACTTAGTGCGCGCCGAACTTAAACAATTACCACGCGCCTGCAGCTTCATCTCCGGGCCATCGCGCACGGCTGACATCGAACAAACCTTGGTTATCGGCGCCCACGGCCCGTATCGCGTTCACATCATTTTAGTCGACGATGCGAACGACGATTTGATCGATACCGGTTGGTGGAAACGTAAAACACCATCGGCCTGACAGGCAATACCAGAGCGGATTTTCAGGCATGCCGTACTGGAAAGCGCACCGGTGCTGCCTCTTAGCGATGCGCTATTTAGAAACTACTTAACGCGCATCCCCGGCTTTGCGCCGTCGTCCGGGCTCAAGATATAAAGCCCATTGCCGTCGCCGGCAGCCAAGACCATTCCTTGCGATTCACCGAAGCGCATTTTGCGCGGCGCGAGGTTCGCGACCATGACCGTATGACGGCCGATCAGCGCTTCCGGCGCATACGCCGATTTGATTCCGGCAAAAACGGTGCGGGTTTCCGAGCCGATATCGAGGGTGAGTTTGAGCAATTTTTCCGCGTCGGGAACATGCTCGGCGTGCACGATTTTTGCGATTCGCAGATCGAGTTTGCTGAAATCGTCAATGCCGATCGTTTCGCCGATCGGCGCGATGGTCGCAACGGGTGCGGGTGGAGCGGCCGGCTTTTCCGTTTGTAGCCCAGCCTGGTTAGCAGCGATCAAATCTTCGATTTGTTTTGCCTCTATTCGGGTCATCAAATGTTTGTAGGGTTTGATCGCGTGGCCTTGCAACAAGGCACTCGCGTCACCCCACGTTAATGGAACTATACACAAAAATGCTTCGACATCGTCAGCTAATTTTGGTAAAACTGGCTTTAAATAAATTGCCAGCAAGCGGAACAGATTTAAGCTAACGCTCGACACCTCGTGCAACTTCGCCGCTTGCTCGGGATGCTTGGCCAGCTCCCACGGTTTCATCTCGTCGACATACTGATTACAAAGGTCGGCGAGCGCCATGATTTCGCGAATCGCCTTGGCTGATTCGCGCGCTTCGTACAGCGCAATAATGCCGGGCGCTGCGCTTTGCAACCTGTCCAGTAATTCCAATTTCGGCAAGTCCGCTGCCAGTTTGCCATCGAATTTCTTCGTGATAAATCCGGCGCAGCGGCTGGCGATGTTAATGAATTTTCCGATCAAATCGCTGTTCACCCGCGCGACAAAATCGTCAAGATTCAGATCGATATCTTCCATCGACGCATTGAGTTTCGCCGCAAAGTAATAGCGCAAATACTCAGGATTTTTCAGGTGATCGAGATAACTGCGGGCATTGATAAACGTGCCGCGCGACTTCGACATTTTCTCGCCGTCGACCGTGACAAAACCATGAACAAATACGTTGGTCGGCACACGCAAGCCGACAAATTTCAGCATTGCCGGCCAAAACAAAGTATGAAAGTACAAAATATCTTTGCCGATAAAATGCACCATCTCAGACTTCGAATCCGACTTCAAAAAACTATCGAAGTCAATGCCCTGCAAACCGCACCAGTGCTTGAAGCTGGCGAGGTAACCGATCGGCGCATCGAGCCAAACATAAAAGTATTTTCCAGGCGCGCCGGGAATTTCAAAACCAAAATACGGCGCGTCGCGGGAAATATCCCAATCGTTTAAGCCCGCTTCGAACCATTCCGAGGCTTTGTTCGCGACTTCCGCTTGCAGCCGGCCGGAAGCCTGAGTCCAATCCTTCAAAAATTCGACGCAGCGCGAATCAGAAAGCTTAAAAAAATGATGCTCCGATTGCTTCATCACCGGTTTCGCACCGGTCAGCGCCGAATAGGGATTCTTCAATTCCGTCGGTGCGTAAACGGCGCCGCATACTTCGCACGAATCGCCATATTGATCCTTGGCGCCGCACTTCGGGCATTCACCTTTGATGTACCGATCGGGCAGGAACATGCCTTTGACCGGATCGTAAAATTGTTCGATGGTTTTTTTAACAATCAGATTATTGGCGTCGAGCTTGCTATAAAACATTTCCGCCAACTCGCGATTTTCCGGCGAATGCGTGCTGTGCCAATGATCGAAACTGATACGAAAATCTGCCCAGTCGCGTTTGTGCTCCTCACCGATGCGCGTCACCAATTGTTCCGGTGTGATGCCTTCGCTCTCGGCTTTGAGCATGATCGGCGCGCCGTGGGTATCGTCGGCGCAAACGAAATGAACTTCGTGCCCATGCATGCGCTGCGTGCGCACCCAAACATCGGCCTGGATATATTCCATGATGTGGCCGATATGAAACGAACCATTGGCGTAAGGTAACGCGGTCGTAACTAGAAATTGTTTTTTCATTTTGTGCAACGGTTTAACCAACTTGAATTGTAACAAAGCAATACCGCAAACAGTAATGCGTATCAAGCGAACTGCTAAAATGACGCATTAAACGCATCCGGAATTTCCACTCAATGGCTCTTACCGAAGCAACGATCCAAGTAGCGCTGCACGAGTTAATCGATCTCAATACCGGCAAGACTTTCGCGGCCGGAAAATCGATCAAAAAAATTGAGCTTAACGGCAATGACGTGACGATCGTCGTCGAACTGCCCTACCCCGCAAAAAGTGTGTTTGACGATATTCGTGCGGCGTTCAAGAATTGCCTGGCGGCCGTTCCCGGCTTGGGTAACGCGACCATCAACGTTTCCAGCAAAATCCTCAGCCATGCTGCGCAAACCAACGTCAAACTCATTCCCGGCGTACGCAATATCATCGCCGTCGCCTCCGGTAAAGGCGGCGTCGGAAAATCGACCACGGCGGTTAATCTCGCCCTCGCGCTCGCCGCAGAAGGCGCCAATGTCGGCATGCTCGACGCCGATATTTACGGCCCGTCGCAGCCGACTATGCTCGGTCTTTCCGGGAAACCGGAAACCTTGGACGGCAAAACCATGGAGCCAAAAATCAACCACGGCATCCAAGCCATGTCGATCGGATTTTTGATCGACGCGGAAACACCGATGGTGTGGCGCGGCCCGATGGTGACCGGCGCGTTGGAACAATTGTTGCGCGATACCAATTGGAAAGATCTGGATTATCTGGTCGTCGATTTGCCGCCGGGCACCGGCGATATTCAGCTCACGTTAGCGCAACGCGTGCCGGTTACCGGCGCGGTGATCGTCACTACACCGCAAGACATCGCGTTGCTGGATGCCCGCAAGGGCCTCAAAATGTTTGAAAAAGTAAACGTACCGATCCTTGGTATCGTCGAAAATATGAGCACACATATTTGTTCAAACTGCGGCCACGAAGAATCTATTTTCGGTAGCGGCGGCGGCATGCGCATGGCGGCCGACTATAACCTCGATGTGTTGGGATCGTTGCCGTTAACGCTGCAAATTCGCGAGCAAACCGATTCCGGCAATCCAACGGTTATCGCCGACCCAGATGGCGCGATCGCAAAAATTTATAAACAAATCGCGCGGCGGGTTGCAGTAAAAATTAGTGAGCTGCAGAAAGATATGAGCTCAAAATTTCCGAAAATTGTGATTCAGAATACTTAGACTCGATGCCTGAAGATGCAACACTGGAGCGGCGCTTGAAGCATGCCATGCCACGAGGCAATAACCATGAGGCTCCTGGCTCGATTACTTTTTTTCATCAAGCTTATTGAATCAAACACGAATGAAAACCACCGGAGTCATTCTCGCGGGCGGCCTGGGCCGGCGCATGGGCAGCGTCGACAAAGGTTTAGTGATGTTCAACGCGCGGCCAATGATCGCGAGCGTGATCGATCGCCTGGTTCCGCAAGTTGACGAGCTATTGATCAACGCTAATCGTAACCTGGAAGCTTATCGTGCGTTTGGCCATCGCGTGATCCGCGATGCGATCGAGGGCTTTGCCGGGCCGCTTGCGGGATTGGAGTGTGGGTTGGCGGAAGCGAAGCACGAATTCGTCGTGACCTGCCCGTGCGATTCACCATTTTTGCCAACGGATTTAGTCAGGCATTTAGGCGCGGCTTTTGAACAAAATAGCATTGATTTGGCGGTCGCTAAAACCGGCGCTCAAGTGCATCCGGTGTTTTGTTTAGTGCGCCGTTCTGTGCACGGACATCTTCGGGATTTTCTGAACAGCGGTGGACGAAAAATTGACGTTTGGTATGCAGCGCTCAACACGATTGAAGTGAGTTTTGACGATCAACCCGAGTCATTTGCTAACATCAATACCGCGAACGAATTAAAAGACTTCGAGCGGCGCGAGTAATTTATTCGGGTCGAAAACCGGGAATTTTGGCGTGGTCGACCGGATCAATTTGCTCGGGGTCGAGAAACGCCTCGGCAAATTTTAAATAGATTTTTTCGCGCACAAACACACGGAAAAGGTCCGGATCGATATGGCCGTTCTCGCTGAATTTGCCGAGAATCTGCAACGATTCGGAAAGCTTTTTCGCCGATTTGTACGGCCGGTCTTTCGCAGTGAGTGCTTCGAAAATATCGGCGATCGCCATGGCCCGCGCCGGCACCGACATCTGATCGCCGCGCAGCCCGCGCGGATAGCCTTTGCCATCCATGCGCTCGTGATGCGCGCCGGCGTATTCCGGTACTTTTTCTAAATGCTTTGGCCACGGTAGTGCTTCCAACATGCTAATGGTCGACACGATGTGGTGATTGATGGTCGAGCGTTCGGCCGGCGTTAAGGTCCCGCGGTCGATCTTTAGGTTATCGCTTTCATCGGCGCTCAGAAACGCTTGGGAATGACCCGCGGCGTCGATGTAGGTGTAGCGCGCAATCGCCTCGATTCGCGCTTGATCGGTTGGCCGCATGCTTTCACCGCCCTGGTTTACGCGACGCAGGAATGCACGATCGTCGTCCAATTGAGCGAGCGCGCTCGCGAGTTGCGCATCGACCGCATCGATATCGGATTGTTTCGTGATAGCCGGTAGATTTTTAATCGCCTTCATTTTGAGATCGCGAATCAAAATTTCGAATCGTGTATCGATCAGCTCAATGCGATCAAAAATGGTCGAAAGCTTAGTCGCTTTATCGATGATGTGAACCGGCGTGGTGATCTTTCCGCAATCGTGTAACAGCCCGGCCAGCTTCAACGCATAGCGATCCTTATCGGTCATGCGAAAGCTCGACAACGGGCCATAGTCGACGTCGTGCGCGGCGTCGGCGAGCAACATTGTCAGCTCCGGAACGCGTGAGCAGTGGCGGCTAGTGTGCGGCGACTTTTCGTCGATTGCTTTATTGATCAAACCGACGAACGACTCGAACAATTCTTGCAGTTGATTAATTAATGAGCGATTGGTCAGCGTGATCGCCGCCTGCGATGCCAGCGCTTCGGTGAATTGTTGGTCGGCTTGGCTGAATGGAATAATCGATTGTGTTGTGTCGTCGCGGGCGTTGATTAATTGCAACACGCCGATCATTTCGTTTTGGTGATTTTTCATCGGCACCGTCAGAAACGAAACCGAGCGATAACCGGTTCGCTCGTCGAAGGCGCGCGTCCCGGAAAAATCAAAGTCCTTCGCTGAATAGACATCGGCGATATTCACCGTCTCATCCTTCAGCACCGCATAGGGCGCCACCATCGCGAGGTTGGGATTGCCTGCTGCATCGTGCAGCGCGATCGGAGGAATCGCGACCGGCAAACCGCTAGTGCCGCCCATAATGACGCCGAGGGAATCGGTGCGGACAATTTCGAACATCAGCTTGTCGTCGGACGTGACGCGATACAGCGTACCGCCATCGGCATTGGTGATGTGTTGCGCGGCGTTCAGAATCGTCTCCAACAAGCGTGCGGTATTGTGCTCGCTGGAGAGTTCTTTGCTTACGCGGGAGAGAAAATTAAGCCGTTCGAGTACGTCGCTGCCCGATATCTTCGTGTTGGCAGCGTCGCTTCGATTATCGGCGATCACTTATTATTTGATACAAACTGCTCGCACCTGCGCGATATCGGTGATACCGGTCAGGATCTTTTCAATGCCATCCTGCTTCAAGGTACGCATACCTTCCGACAGCGCAATCGCAAAAAGTTCGGACACACGCGCTTTTTCTTGAATCGCTTTTTTCACCGTATCACTGCCGACCATCAGCTCATGTAACGCGATCCGTCCGCGGTAACCGGTGCCGCCGCAGGCATCGCATCCGACCGGCGTATAGAGAGTGAACTCGCCTTTTTCGTTGGCAAAATCTTTTACCCAATCCTCATAAACTTTGCGGAATGCGCCTTGCGGATCGCTTTTCCAGTCCGAGGTATTGGTGAGTTCTTCGCAATATTCCGTGAGCAATCGCTTGATTTCTTCTTGTGTCGAAACATGCGGTTTTTTACAATTGGCGCATAAGCGCTTGGCCAAACGCTGCGCTAAAATGCCGAGAATTGCGTCGGCAAAGTTAAACGGATCCATGCCCATATCCAGCAAACGCAAAATACTTTCCGGCGCGCTGTTGGTATGCAAGGTTGAGAACACTAAATGACCGGTCAGCGAGGCTTCGATGCCGATCTGCGTGGTTTCTTTATCGCGCATCTCACCGACCATAATCACGTCGGGATCGGCACGCAAAAATGCCCGCATCGCCGTCGCGAAATTCAGCCCCGCTTTATTGTTCATCTGAACCTGGCGCAAGCCCTTTTGCGTAATCTCAACCGGATCTTCTGCCGTCCAAATTTTGGTATCCGGCGTGTTGATGTGTTTCAGCACAGAGTGCAGCGTTGTCGTTTTACCCGAACCGGTTGGGCCGCAACAGAAAAATAAGCCGTAGGGTTTACTGACCACTTTCTTTAGGTTTTCTTCGTTGCGCCTAGACAACCCCAGCTTATCCAGCGGCAACGGTTCGCCGGCCGCAAGAATACGCATGACCACGTCTTCAAGGCCACCGGCAGTGGGGATCGTGGCGACACGCAATTCGATATCGAGCGGGCCGTATTTCTTAAACTTGATCTTGCCGTCTTGCGGCTTGCGACGCTCGGAAATATCCAGATCGCACATGATCTTCAAACGCGTCACCAAGGGCGATCGGTAGCTGGCCGGCACTTCAATATAGAGCATCAGCGAGCCGTCTTTACGGAAGCGAATTTCGGTTTTATTTTTTCCCGGATACGGCTCAACATGAATGTCAGAGACACCTTGATTGTAGGCATCGATGATGACTTTATTTACAAATTTAACCAGCTCATTGTCCGACGCGGCTGAAACATCTTCCGGCGCCAACGCATCGTCGCCGGAATCCTGCTCCATGCCCGACAACATTTCATCGATCGACCCGCCGGCGGTGGAGCCATCCGAGAAAAACTGATCGAGGGTCTGGACAAACTCACGGTGAGTCGTGACCTTGAAGATCAATTTATTTTTAACGAACACGTTTCGCGCGACATGGGATGCGCGGATTCTCTCCGGGTCCGTCGTCATGATAACGATGCCGTCTTTGTTTTCTTCGATCGGCATCCATTGCGCACTCGCGGCGTACTCGCGCTTGATGTTGCGCAACAAATCCATCGGCTTCATGCGATCGGATTTGTAGGGTTCGTGTGCGACTTGAAAAAATTTCGCCAGCGCTTGGCCCAAGACCGATGACTTGATCTGAAATTCTTCGATTAATACGTCTTCGATATCGACATTTTTGCGTCGCGCCGAACGAACGGCGAGGTCTAGTTCGCCGGACGAGATAACATTATCGGAAACGAGAAAATCGTACTTGGTGCCAATCTGTGCCGTTTGCTGGCGCGGTCGAAACGCCGGCGCTAATACTTTCGATAACTCCGAAATACGCGCCAGTTCGCCATCGGGAAACGGCACGCCGGACAAGGTATTGATTAGTTGCAACACGCCCAGAAGTTGCGGCCGTTCGTCGCCGCTTAACACCGGCGCAAGCAACATTTGCTTTGAGCGGTAGCCGGTTCGGCGATCCACTTCTTTCAAGAAATGTAACCGCGGATTGTATTTCTTTAGCTCGTTTTCATCGTAAACATCGTTTACTTTAAAAACCGCTTTATGGTAAGCGCAATACCCCGCAACACTGGTTTCGGTAATCGGAAGTTTGAGATCTTTGAATGAGGTAAGCCCGGTCTTAACGCGGGAAATCAATGAGGACTTATCCTCGGTAATCGTGTAGACCGTTAGGCGATCCGCCTCAAATAATTCGCAGACCTCTTTGCTGAGGTCGGCCATAAATTCATCCAGCGTCGTCGCGGCGAGCGCGCGATCGCTGATACCTTGCAATTTTTTTGCAAAATCCGCCCGGGCGTTCGGGTTCGATTCACCGTCCGCTGCAGCGCGTTTTGGCTCAAGTACGGCACTCATTTCAACCCTACCCTAAGCAACTAGACTCGATAGCATAAACTTTTCAGTTATCAACACAAGTATTTTAATCATTGTTAACAATTCCTCATTTGCCCCGCGTGGCTTATTGTTAAATCGGATCCCAAACTGCTGTGGGCGCGGCACGGCAAATTTCAAACAAATTCTGCCCTTTCTACAGCTCGAAAACTTGGCCATGATCGAGTTTTCTCGGCTTAAAATTCGTCATCGCCGCCGCGATCTCGTTCATAATCGAATCTTCTTCGCCAGGCTTCATGTGCGTAATATAAATCTCAGCCTGCCCGGTAAATTTTTTCAGTTCTGCCGCCAATTGCAGCGGATAAAGATGCTTCGAGGCGTCGGCAACCGCTTTATCTCGATTCGAAAATGCCGTTTCAATCAAAATGTAGCGCAAATTTTCGCATTGGTTGGCTGCCTGCCACAGCGCATCGCTGGTGCTCGTGTCACCGCTGAAAATCAAACTGGCTTTACCACTGTCGATGCGATAGCCCACGCTCGGCACAACATGGTTGGACGCGATTGATTGAATGGTCCGATTGCCCATTTTCATTTCTTCCCCGATGGTCATCGATTCGAACATCAAATAGGGTTGTTCGGCGGTCGGTATACGTGTGAAATCGGGCCAGATACGCCAATTAAAAATATGGTCTTTCAGCGTTCGGATCGTTGCATCCAGCGCATGCACCACCAGCGGTTTTTTTCTGGCGCTGCCGACGGTATCGACTATCCACGGAATCGCGGCCACATGATCTAGGTGTGAATGGGTTACGAAGACGTGATCGATCTTGGCGAGTTGCGCGAGCGTGAGATCCGTTGCACCGGTACCGGCATCGATTAAGATATCTTCGTCAACCAAGAACGACGTTGTTCTTAAATTCGCGCCAACGCCTCCGCTACAGCCGAGAACCTCGAACCTCATTGGCCGCTTTGCCCTCGATTAGTGTGCTGCACTCATAAAAAACTCCATTTTGATACCGGCGATTTCAATAATATCGTGATCCGCTAGCGGCTGCGCTTGAGCACTGAGGTTAACGCCGTTTAACACCGGATACGTCAAGCCTTCAACGTGGGTAATGAAGTAACTGGTAGGCCGTTTCGTAATTACCGCAACCTGCACGCCGGGTTTACCGAGAGTGGTTAAGGTTTTCGTTAATTCCATCACACGGCCGGCGTTGCCGCCATTGAGGATTTGGATCGAAGCACTCGTTGCGATCGGCGCAGCCGGCGACGGCGCAACGGGTGCGGGCGCCGCAGCCAAGCTCACCGGGCGCGAAGTCGCCGTGCCGGTAAACGCTTGTTTACCGACCATCGTATCGCCTCCTACCATCGCGACTTGCGCGACCGGCGCCGTGACAGTCATCGGACGTCGCATCACCATGGTTTTTTCGAAGTCTTCGGCAGTGGTCGCGCTGGGCGTATCGTTCAGGTATTTCAACCGATGTTTCCCGAGCTCGATGACGTCGCCATTTTGCAAGAAGTGTTTCTTCACCATTTGGCCGTTAACCAAGGTGCCATTGGTGCTCCCCAAGTCTTCCATGAAGGAATCGTTGAGTATGGTAATCACCGCGGCGTGCTCGCTGCTGACCGCAAGGTTATCGATCTGAATATCGTTATGGGGTTTACGTCCAATCAGGACGCGTTCCTTGCCTAGGAAATATTCCCCAAGAACCGAACCATCAAGCGTTAAAACAAGTTTTCCTGCCATCTTAATTTCCTCGTGAACTAAACCAGGACTTCATTTTTGCCAACCAACCGCGTTTGGCTGGAAAGGCTTGCAATACTTTCGCCAGGACCACCGAGACGTTGTCGCGGCCGCCGTTATCGTTCGCGGACAATACTAATTGATCCGCCGCCAACGCTAAATTCGATTGCAACGTTAACAAGGTCAAACGAATTTCTTCATCGTCGACCATATCGTTCAGACCGTCCGAGCAAATCAAATAAATATCGCCCGGTAACACTGCGTGGCTATGAATTTCGGCTTCGACTTTAGGATCGATGCCAAGGGCCCGCGTTAGCAAATTTTTGTTGCGCGATTTGCGCGCATCTTCCTTGTTGATTAGGCCGCTGTCGACTTGCTCCTGCAACAGCGAATGATCCTTAGTGATTTGATCCAACGCCTCGCCGCGCAGCCGATACAGGCGCGAATCGCCGATATGCCCAACCGTCAGATGGTTATCGTAAAACAAACCGGTGACCAGCGTCGTGCCCATGCCGGCGCATTGCGGTTCATTTTGCGCCTTCTCAAAAATCGCCCAATTCGCTCGTTCGACCTGTTGTTGTATCGAATTTCCCGCGATACCGATACTGTTTTCGACGGCACGCGTATTCGCCGTGAGGCCCCGCCAAGCATGGCTTAAGCCTTCGACGATAATGCGCGCCGCCATACCGCTGGCCACTTCGCCGGCGTTATAACCGCCCATGCCGTCCGCTAAAAGTACCACACCGATCTCAGCTTCATGCGCGACAAAATCCTCATTGTGCGAACGAACCTTTCCGGGGTCTGTTCGACTTACCACCTCGATTGCGCCACTCATTGTCATTCTTGGTACGAATCCTCAATGCTGCAGCGGGACAAATCATTTGCCTCCTGAGCAGCGCGCTAGTTTAAATACTCACAATCTCTTAAAAAAACTGTCGCCAGCACTTCCGTTTACGGCACAAAGTCTTTATAATACAGTCATCTATTCAATGCTGACTACGCACTTCATGCGATCCATGGAGTTGCCGCCATGATAAGCACACAAAACTGCGCTACCCAAGCAGCTAACGTCACCGCCATTACGGTGTTCGACTTCGCACTGTCATCACGCTACGGGTTTTTCTTTAACCGTAATAACCGGTTAATGTCGTTATTTCGTATTTACCTTTAGTTTAGCCGAAATGTATATGTTTTTTCAACAAAAATCTAATAAAACCTTTTAGTAAGTTGAAGTAATTGGTTTTCCTGCGACTGACGCGGACGAAATTGTGACTTTTAGGAGATTTTATGGCCGCTGTGCCGGAATTTGACCAAAGCGAAACACAAGAATGGCTTGACGCGCTGGACGCCGTTATCGAACGCGAAGGTCCCGAGCGCGCCCACCAACTGATTGCGTTGCTGACGGACAAGGCGCGTCGCTCCGGCGCTCATATTCCGTACAGCGCCAATACCGCGTACATCAATACCATTCCGCCGCAAATGGAGGAGCGTTCGCCCGGCGATGCCGCGATGGAAGAACGCATTCGCTCCATTTGCCGCTGGAATGCCCTGGCGATGGTCGTTCGCGCCAACAAAAACGATGACGAGCTCGGCGGCCACATCGCCAGCTTCGCGTCGGTGGGGACGCTGTTTGGCGTTGGCTTCAATCATTTTTGGCATGCGCCTAGTGCCGACCATGGCGGTGATCTCGTTTATTTCCAAGGCCATTCAGCGCCGGGCATTTACGCTCGCGCCTTTTTGGAAGGTCGCTTGACGGAAGATCAACTCAATAACTTTCGCCGCGACGTCACCGGCAAAGGCGTCACGTCGTATCCGCATCCCTGGCTGATGCCGGACTTTTGGCAATTTCCCACCGTGTCGATGGGCCTCGGGCCACTGATGGCGATCTACCAAGCGCGCTTCATGAAATATCTGCACGCCCGCGGCATCGCCAATACAGAAAATCGCAAAGTGTGGTGTTTCTGCGGCGATGGCGAAATGGACGAGCCGGAGTCGCTCGGCGCGATCGGCATGGCGCAACGCGAAAATCTCGATAACTTAATTTTCGTCGTGAACTGCAACTTGCAGCGTCTCGATGGCCCGGTGCGCGGCAACGGCAAAATCATTCAGGAACTGGAAGGTGATTTTCGCGGTGCCGGGTGGAATGTCATCAAGCTGATCTGGGGTTCTTATTGGGATCCCCTGCTCGCCCGCGATAAAGACGGCGTGCTGCAAAAAATCATGGAAGACACTGTCGACGGCGAATATCAAAACTACAAAGCCAATGACGGTGCCTACGTCCGCAAACATTTTTTCGGTAAGCATCCCAAAGCGCTGGAGCTGGTTTCGCGCATGACCGACGACGACGTGTGGCGCTTAAATCGCGGCGGTCACGATCCGCACAAAATTTACGCAGCCTACGCCGCAGCTACGAAACACAAAGGCCAGCCGACCGTCATCCTCGCCAAGACCGTCAAAGGCTACGGCATGGGCGCCATCGGCGAAGCGAAGAACACCACGCACCAGCAAAAGAAAATGGACGTGGAAGCGCTAAAGAAATTCCGCGATCGATTCAACGTGCCGATTGCCGACGATAAAATCGCCGATGTGCCGTTCTACAAACCGGACGATGACGATCCAATCATCGTCTACATGAAAGAACATCGCAAAGCGCTCGGCGGTTACTTACCGTCACGCCGCCAGTCCGCACCAGCGCACAAAATTCCGACATTGGAAACTTTCGAAGTGTTGTTGAAAAGCACCGAAGAGCGCGAGATTTCCACGACGATGGCATTCGTCCGCATGCTCACTATGCTCACGCGCGACAAAGAAATCGGCAAATTCATTGTGCCGATTGTGCCCGACGAGGCGCGCACCTTCGGCATGGAAGGTTTGTTCCGTACGCTCGGTATTTATTCGTCGCAAGGCCAGCTCTACACGCCGGTCGATAAAGACCAATTGCTCTATTACCGCGAAGATAAAGCGGGACAGATTTTGGAAGAAGGCATCAACGAAGCGGGCGCGATGTCGTCATGGATCGCCGCCGCCAGCGCCTATTCGAATCACGGCGTCAACATGATTCCGTTTTACATTTATTACTCGATGTTCGGCTTCCAACGCATCGGCGACTTGGCTTGGGCGGCGGGCGATATTCAAGCGCGCGGCTTCATGCTCGGCGGCACTGCGGGGCGCACCACGCTAAACGGCGAGGGCTTGCAACATCAAGATGGCCAAAGCCATTTGCATGCATCCTTTATTCCCAATTGTATTTCCTACGATCCAACTTTCTCGTACGAAGTCGCGGTGATTATTCAGCACGGCATGAAACGCATGTACGAAAAACAGGAAAACGTTTTTTATTATTTGACGTTGATGAATGAAAACTACGTTCATCCGCAAATGCCGAAAGGCACCGAAGACGGCATCATCAAAGGCATGTATTTATTTCAAGCCGGCGCGGCGAAATCTAAAGCGCCGCGCGTGCAATTACTCGGCTCCGGCACGATTTTCCGCGAAGTCATCGCCGCCGCTGAGTTGCTGAAAAAAGATTGGGGCGTCGAATCGGATATTTGGAGTACGCCCAGTTTTAACGAGCTACGCCGCGAGGCGCTTGATTGCTCGCGCTGGAACATGCTGCACCCGGAAGCCGCTCCGCGCTTGCCTTACGTGAGTGCATGCCTGAAGAACCAAGCTGGGCCTGCCGTTGCGGCCACCGACTATGTGAAATCCTATGCCGATCAAATTCGCGAATTTATGCCTGGGCGCTATGTTGCACTCGGTACCGATGGTTTCGGCCGCTCCGACAGCCGGCAGCAATTACGCAAATTTTTCGAAGTCGATCGTCATTTTGTTACCATCGCCGCGCTGAAAGCATTAGCCGATGAAGGTACGATTAAGTCAAGCGTCGTGAGTCAGGCGATCAAGAAATATGGCATTGATCCTGAGAAAGATAATCCGCGTTTGGTGTAAGTGGATTTTTGAGAACTTAGTTAAGTGATTTCAGGCCCGCCCTTCGCCCCGCCCTCTCCCCGTCCCCCACTTATTGAAGCGGGCCGGGCCGAGGGAGTATCTTCCCCTCTCCCGCTATGCGGGAGAGGGCTAAGGTGAGGGGGTGGGCGTAACTTAGCAACATCGCCTCCCGCTCAATTAACAATGGCTCTAGAAAGTGTACTTCTCTAATCCCCTATAATACGAAGCATCCAGAATTTCTAATAATTTTACGGAACATTCATGAGCAACTTAGTCGAAATAAAAGTCCCCGACATCGGCGATTTCAAGGATGTTGAAATCATCGAAATTTTGGTCAAGGCCGGCGATACGGTGAAAAGCGAGTCCAGTGTTTTAGTGTTGGAGTCGGACAAAGCGACGATGGAAATCCCCTCGCCTTCCGCTGGCATCGTGAACGAATTGAAAGTGAAAGTCGGCGATAAAGTATCGCAAGGTACGTTGTTCATGATGCTAGAAATGGCCGCCGCCGAGCAGCAGGCAAAAGCCGTTGCGCAAAGTGCGATTGAGCGCGCCGCCGTTGTTACCGCGCCGGTAAAAGAAACAGTGGCCGCGCCCGCATTCGATCCGGCGCGCACCGTCATCATCGCGCCACCGGCGATGGACGTTACGTCTGCACCAGCATCCGGCGGCAATCCTCACGCCAGCCCGTCGGTGCGCAAATTCGCGCGCGAACTCGGCGTGAATTTGAATACGGTCACGGGTACCGCAGAAAAAGGCCGCATCACGAAAGAAGACGTACAGGGTTTCGTCAAACAAGCCATGGCCGGCGGCGGCTCGCCGACCACGCGCGGCGCGGCGACGAGCGTCAACTTTGCGCCGAACTTGCCCGATTTACCGAATGTGGATTTCAGTAAATTCGGTCCGGTCGAGACAAAGCCGTTGTCGCGGATCAAGAAAATTTCCGGCCCAGCACTGCATCGCAACTGGCTGGCGATTCCGCACATCACCCAATTCGACGAAGCCGATTTGACGGAGCTCGAAGCCTTCCGCAAAGCGCAAGGTGCTGACGCCGAAAAGCAAGGCGTCAAGCTCACGCCGCTTGCCTTCGTCATCAAAGCCGCCGTCGCCGCGCTGAAAAAATTTCCCGAGTTCAACAGCTCGCTCGATCGTGACGGCGCGAATTTGATTTTTAAAAATTATTACCACATCGGTTTCGCTGCCGACACGCCGAATGGCTTGGTCGTTCCGGTGATCAAAAACGCCGATCAAAAAGGCGTGATGGCAATCGCGAAGGAGCTAGCCGAACTCTCCGCCCTCGCCCGCGAAGGCAAGCTGAAACCGACCGACATGCAAGGCGGCACCTTCAGCATTTCCAGCCTCGGCGGCATCGGCGGCACGCACTTCACGCCGATCATCAACGCGCCGGAAGTCGCCATCCTCGGCGTCGGCCGCTCGAACATGAAGCCGGTTTGGAACGCAGAAAAAGAAAGTTTCGTCCCACGCTTGATCGTCCCGATTTCACTCTCTTACGATCATCGCGTCGTCGACGGCGCCCTCGGTGCGCGCTTCATTACATTTTTGAACGGCGCGCTTTCCGATATTCGGCGCTTGGTACTTTAAATTCGTGAGGAGTGAGACGTTAGGCGTGAGGCGGAGAACCTTCATTGCCGAGTTAACGGATGATTCTCTCTCCTCGCCCCTTACACATCACTCCTCACTCTTCACCCTGACAAAAAATGAGCAACCCAATCGAAATAAAAGTCCCCGACATCGGCGATTTCAAAGATATAGAAGTGATCGAAGTGCTGGTTAAGCCCGGCGAAACGGTTAAGGCAGAACAATCGCTGATCGTGCTGGAATCGGACAAAGCCACGATGGATGTGCCGACTGAAATCGCCGGCGTCGTCAAAGAATTGAAAGTGAAATTGGGCGATAAAGTTTCCCAAGGCTCGTTGATTCTCATGCTTGAGGCATCGGGCCAAACGGCAAGCCCGGCGCCCGCGGTAACATCGCCGGAAGCCAATAAGGGCGCGCCTCTCCAGCCACCTCCCGGCGCAGTTGTCGCCGCGCCAAGTGCAAAACCGAACGCCGATTTCGATGCAGAAGTTGTTGTGCTCGGCGCCGGACCCGGTGGCTACACCGCCGCGTTTCGCGCCGCCGATCTCGGCAAAAAAGTCACGCTGATCGAACGCTACGAAACCTTGGGCGGCGTTTGTTTGAACGTCGGTTGCATTCCATCGAAAGCTTTGCTGCACACCGCGAAAGTCATCGCCGACGCGGCCGACGCGGCGCATCACGGTGTGACTTTTGGTTTGCCAAAAATCGACTTGCCGGAAGTGCTCAAGTTCAAGGAATCTGTCGTCGGAAAATTAACCAAAGGTTTAAGCGGATTAGCGAAGCAACGCAAAGTCACGGTCATTCACGGCACGGCGAAATTCGCCTCGCCGAAATCGCTGAGCATCGAAACTAAAGATGGCGTGAAAACGCTATCGTTCGATCACTGCATCATCGCCGCGGGTTCACAAGCGGTGAAGCTGCCGGGCTTCCCCTGGGACGATCCGCGCCTGATGGATTCCACCGATGCATTGGAACTCGCCGATGTGCCGAAGCGCATGTTGATTATCGGCGGCGGCATTATCGGTTTGGAAATGGCGACGGTGTACGATGCGCTCGGCGCGAAAGTCAGCGTTGTTGAATTGATGCCCCAACTCATCCCCGGCGCCGATCCCGACATCGTTAAGCCCTTAGCCAAACGCATCGAAAAACGCTACGAGAAAAATTAACACAAAACCAAAGTCACGAAAATCGAAGCATCGAAAGCCGGCCTAAAAGCCTACTTCGAAGGCGAACAAGCGCCCGAACCGCAAGTCTACGATCGCATTCTCGTCGCCGTCGGCCGCCGGCCAAATGGCAAACTCATCGGCGTCGAAGCCGCAGGCATCACCGTGAATGAGCGCGGCTTCATCCCTGTCGACAAACAACAGCGCACCAACGTCCCCGGCATCTACGCCATCGGCGACATCGTCGGCGAACCGATGCTCGCGCATAAAGCGACGCACGAAGCGAAAGTTGCTGCCGAAGTCATCGCCGGCCACAAAGCCGCGTTCGACGCGAAGACAATCCCGAACGTCGCGTACACCGACCCAGAAATCGCGTGGATGGGTATGTCCGAAGCCGAAGCAAAAACCGCCGGCATTGAATACGACAAAGCCGTATTCCCCTGGGCCGCCAGCGGCCGTGCCCTCGGCACCGCACGCGAAGAAGGCCTTACCAAAGTATTGTTCGACAAAAAAACCAAACGCATCCTCGGCGCGGGAATCGTCGGCGTCAACGCCGGTGAGCTAATCGCAGAAGCCGTCCTCGCGTTGGAAATGGGCGCCGACGCGGAAGACATCGGCCTGAGCATTCATCCGCATCCGACGTTATCGGAAACGTTCGCGATGGCAGCGGAAATGGCTGAGGGGACGATTACTGATCTTTATGTGCCGAAGAAATAACAAGCGTTTTCGTAGGTTGGGCTGAGGAACGAAGCCCAACATCACTACGCTACCCGATGTTGGGTTTCCTTTGTCAACCCAACCTACACGCGCTGAGTACCTAAAGCGCCAACGTCAATTTGGATTTCCGAAAAATAGATCAACACTTTGCGCTGGATATGATGGCCACGACAACCACGCTTCCGACTTTTGACGACTTGATGAATCCGCTACTTGAAGCTCTTCGAAAGCTCGGCGGGTCGGGCTCAATCGAGGAGATTTATGCCAAGACCGTTGAAATTACGGGTCTGTCTGATGAAGTCCTTGCCCAACTTCACGACCCGGAAAAGAGTAGCCAAACCGAAGTTGGCTATCGTCTTGCGTGGGCACGAACTTATTTGCGGAAGTACGGTTTATTGGAAAACTCAAGCCGCGGCGTTTGGTCACTCACAGAAAAAGCTAGGATATCTCAAACCGTAGATTCCACAGAGGTTGTGCGCTTTGTCCGCGCCCTTGATAAATTAGATGCTCCCAAAAAACGCCCACCTGATGAAACCGCGAGAGAACTGTCAGAAGAAGAGGGATGGAAAGATAAGCTTTCAGCGGTACTCACGCAACGCCTTGAACCAGCGGGATTCGAGCGATTAGTACAACGAATTTTGCGCGAGTCTGGGTTTATCCATGTTGAAGTTACTGGCCGAACGGGGGATGGTGGAATTGATGGAAAGGGTATCGCTCGCATCCATGGCTTCATGAGTTTTCACGTTTTATTTCAATGTAAACGCTACAAAGGCTCCGTTGCAGCCGGAGAAATTCGAGATTTCCGTGGCGCGATGGTCGGGCGTGCCGACAAAGGCTTATTCATTACCACAGGCTCTTTTACGCCGGCAGCGGTAAAGGAAGCAACACGCGATGGTGCACCGCCAATTGATCTTGTTGACGGCGACGAACTCGCTGAGAAACTGAAGGAGTTAGGCCTCGGAGTGAAAACCGAACTCGTTGAACGAGTAAGCATAAATGCCGGGTGGTTTGAGAGTCTATGACGAATTCTGCTTTACGACTAATCGCTCGTAGGAAAAGTGAAACGCCCCGGTTGGCCGTGGGCCATTCCGACGTATGTGTGCATGCGGCGGATAACGGCTTCGACTCATCCGCCCTACTACGATCAAAGCATTACCACGAGGCTTATCCGGCGCGTAGGTTGGGGTGAGGTACGAACCCCAACAAACAACGCGATGCGAATGAAACATGCCGAAGAACCGCATGGCTACTGAGTGACCTTGGGCCACTGGCTCTCCGGCATGGTCTTATAGCAGGCGAGGTGCGCACGGCGCACGCGGACTCGGTGTCCCGTAACCACACAACCCACATATGAACCGTTGAGTAGGTCCATCAGCGAAGCGCACAAGGTCACCAAGGACCATCGCACCGAATGCAAGTTGCTCAGCGGGTTCGCTCCCGGTAGCCAGAGACCAGCCCGTGACCGCACGGGTACTTATGCTAGGCGTGATCGACGCTGATTGACGCCACTACTAAACGTATATACGATTCTCGTATGGAGTTCACGTGGTCAGTTGCGAAGCGCGCCGCGAATCAAAAAGCTCACGGGCTGGATTTTGTTGATGCACCTCGTGTATTTGAGGGTGTCACCTACACCTTTGAAGATGATCGATTCTCCTAAGGTGAGCAGCGCTTTATCACGCTTGGACTGCTCGCGGGCATTCCCGTTTCAATCGTTCATACGGAGACCGAACATGAAATCCGCATCATCTCGTTCCGCAAAGCAACTAACCGTGAAGCCAACATCTTCTTCAATGAAATCCAAAACTGATTGGGCGCGTCTCAAGAAAAGTGAGCGGCCATCTCGATCGGTCGAGGACCATGCTGAAGCCGATATCCGTCACATCGTTCGTGGCGTCGTTCGACGCGGTTTAATGCCTTTGCCATCCAAAACATCCATCTCGCTTAGGGTCGACCAAGACGTCCTGGAATGGTTTAAGGCGCAAGGGCCTGGGTACCAAACGCGAATCAACATAGTTCTTCGCGCGTTCCGCGATGCATCGGTCTAAACCCTCCATTTCGCGGCAGGCGTAAGGTGCTCCCAGTCAATGAACAGTTTGGGAATGATCGCTTGAAACTGAATATGTTCGAACAAAACCTTCCTGTTGCCATCTTCGCCGCCGCTGCGCCGCTGCGAACCAAGCCGTCCAACTATCCCGAGCCGTTTGCTTCGCAGATGAAGGGACGTGAGAAGCATCCGCTCGGCGATCTGTTCAGCTTGAGTAATTTCGGTGTGAATCTCGCTAGGCTGCCACCGGGAACCGTGTCGGCGTTGCGGCATGCGCATTCTAGGCAAGATGAGTTTGTTTACATTTTGCAAGGTACTCCGATGCTTGTGACTGATTGCGGCGAAACTTTACTCTCGGCGGGGATGTGTGCGGGCTTCAAGGCGGGCAGCGACGATGCGCACCGGCTGATCAACAATACGAGCGAGGACGTCGTCTATCTAGAAGTCGGCGATCGAACGCCGGGCGATTCAGTAATTTATCCGGATGACGATATTGTGGCCATATCGGTGGAAGGCAAATGGCGCTTCGCCCACAAAGACGGAACGCCCTACCAGTAAAGGCGTCTTTTGCAATCGCTCCAGGAACCGCATGGATAGTGCTTCTCCAGCCATGCCTTGTCAAGAGGCAAGCAGGACGTGCCGCCTGGCTTAACGCTCGCGCATAGCTTCACGCGCTTTTAACACCGGCTTCAAAATGTAATCCAGCACGGTTTTTTCACCGGTGCGAATTTCAACACTGGCGGTCATGCCGGGAATAATCGGGAGTTCTTTTCCATTGTTGGTTAGCGTGGAATTTTTTGTGCGGATCAATACCCGATAATAATTTTCGTCTTCGCTCTTTTTTTCTTCGCGCAATGTGTCGGGGCTGATGATTTCGATTTCGCCTTCGAGTCCACCATAAATGCTGTAGTCATAAGCACTGATTTTTACCGTCGCGGGCAGGCCGGGATGCAGGAACGCAACATCGTGCGGACGAATTTTTGCTTCGACTAGCAAGCGATCTTCCAGCGGAACGATTTCCATGATGTCCTGCGCCGGCTGCACTACACCGCCGATGGTATTCATGCGGATATTTTTCACTGTGCCGCGCAGCGGCGCGTTGATCGTCGTACGTTTGACTTGATCTTGGCGCGCGCCGACCACTTCGGTGGTTTGCGACAGTTCCGCCTCGACCCTGTTTAATTCGTTCGCCGCATCGGCGCGGTATTTGTTAAAGCGCTCCTGTATTTGCAATTCCAGTTCGTTGACTTGGCGGCGCATGCGCAACAATTCGATCTCGGAAACCAAGCCTTTGGCGGCCATCGGCTCGGTCATCGCCAGCTCGCGCGCGATTAATTCTTTGCTGCGTTTAATTGTCGTGGTGCTTTGCTCGAGCGCCTGACGTTTCGCTTGATAGGTATTGGTTTCGTTTTTGACCAACTCCGGCAATTGCTTCACATCAGCACTGAACTGCAACTGCGTGCCGCGCGCTTCGGCACGCAGCCGTGAGGCCGTCGCGCGCAATGCCAGCGCTTTGTTTTGTCCCTCTTGGTACGACGCTTTCGCCTTCGTCGGATCGATGCGTAACAGCGGCTGACCTTGCGTTACAACGTCACCCTCCTTCACCATCAACTCCGACAAAATCCCGCCCTCCAAGCTTTGAATTATTTGTTCGCGGCTGGACGGAATGACCTTAGCATTGCCGCGCGTAATTTCTTCAAGCTTAAACGTATTGGCCCAATACAGCGCTGCGCCCAAACAGGCCATTAACAAAAGCAAAGTCACGCCGATGACATTTTGTTTCTCCGCGACCATGGCTTGATGCATGTCGCGCATGTAGAGCAACTCGTCGCTGCGCGTAACTACCGTCGTTGCCATTATTCACTCCCTCCGCCGGCGGCTTTCGGCACACCTTTCACACGCCCTTCACTCAACGCCTGCATCACCAATTGTTTGGGTCCATCGGCGACACGCACGCCGGCATCAATGACGATGACGCGCTCGACAAAATTCAATAATTGTAATTTATGCGTGACAAAAATAATGGTTTTATCTTGGCCGAATTGCAGTAGCGCTTGCATCACCGCTTGTTCGGTACCGTTATCCATCGCGCTGGTCGGTTCGTCGAGTAACAACACCGCAGGGTTGGTCAACACTGCCCGCGCAAGCGCGACCGCCTGACGCTGGCCGCCGGAGAGCCCGGCACCTTGCTCGCCGATCATCATGTCGTAACCGCGCGGATGGCTCGCGGCAAAATTGTGCACGCCAAACGCAGTCGATACTTTCACCATCGTATCGTCGTCAACACGTGGATTGCCGGCTTTCAAGTTTTCGCGCAACGTTCCATAAAACAAGCGCGCTTCTTGGCTGACGTACAACACGTTGCGTCGCAAATCGGCCGGCTCGATTTGTTGGATGTCGACGCCGTCGGCCAGCACGCTGCCTTTCTGCGCGCGATAAAGCCCCGACATTAATTTCAGCAACGTAGACTTTCCGCTGCCGATTCGGCCGAGCATCGCGATGCGTTCGCCCGGCGCAATTTGCAGATCGACGCCATTAATCGCCAGCGGCAAATCTTGGCCGTAACTGAAAGCGAGTTCCTTGGTTGCCATATTTCCGGTCAGTTTTGGTTTGTGCAAATAGTTGCGGCCTTCTTCGCGATCGGTCGGCGTCGCCATCACTTTGTTTAACATGCCCAGCGCGGTGCGCGCTTGCTGGAAGCGCACGGCAAGGCCCGTAAGACTGCTGATCGGCGCCATGGCGCGGCCTAACAGAATCACCGCGCCGATCAACGCGCCCATCGTCAGTTTGCCCTCGCCGATGATGTAAACACCCCATACCACCATAATGACGGTGCACAACGATTGCACCACGTACGCGAAATTTAAAACGAAGCTGGTCACCAAGCGGCTTTTCATTGCGGTGCGCGCCGTGACCGCGCTGGACAATTCATACTTGCCTTGCATCAAACCTTCGGCGCGCAGCGCTTTGACGGTTTCGCCGCCTTCTACGGCTTCCACCAGCAAGCCATGTTTCATCGACGACTCGCGCATGTTCTCGTTAACGTAGCGCGATAATGGAATTTGCGCCAAGCCGGAAACGAGGGCCATCACCGGAATCGCCAGCAACGGCACCCAAAATAGCGGGCCGGCGATTAACGAAATCACCCAGATAAACAAAAATAAGAAGGGCAAATCGGTGATCGCCACCAGCGTCAACGACGTAACGAAATCACGCAGCGATTCAAACTCGCGCAAGTTGTTGGCGAACGCGCCGGCCGATGCCGCGCGATATTCCAGCCGCGACATCAACGCTTGGCGAAATACTTTTGCGCCCAACACCAAGTCGGCTTTTTTCCCGGCGTTGTCGATCAGCCAACCGCGCAAAATACGCGCGACGAATTCGAACAGCAGCGCCACGGTTACGCCGATTGCGAGTGTCCATAACGTAACGTAAGCTTGATTCGAGATCACGCGATCGTAGACGTTCATGGTAAAAAATGTACCCGCCAATGCGAGAACGTTAATCAGTAACGCCGCAAGTGCCGCTTCGATGTAATAGGGTTTATAGCGCCACAACGTGCTCCAAAACCAATGGCCCGGCGCCGCTTTAACTTCGATGCCGGAACGCTCGTCCGGTTTAAGTTCCGGCTTCACAAAATAGCAGCGTCCGGCATATTCATCGCGAATGTCGGCAAGATCCACCGCGACTTCTTGCATGCCCGTTTCCGGCATCAGCACCAGCGCGCGTTTATCGTCCAGACGCTTGAGAAACACGCAAGCTTGGTTGTCGTGCAATTCGAGGATCACCGGCAACAACAAATCGGAAATTTCTTGCAGGCCGCGTACTTTGACCGTTGCTTTGCAGCCATTGGCATCGGCGATGCGCAACAATAATTCGGGCGTGACCTTTTCTTTGATCGGCAGCCCGGCGACCAGCACTTCTTCACTTTTTGTGATGCCGTAATGTTGCAGCAATAACGAAAAAGTCGTCAGCAGTGCATCGCCCTGATCGGACTTAAACATCGCCTGATTTGCAGTGTGAATATAAGACGGTTCGGCGGCCATGGCGGCTCCTGGTTTGATTATCGTGCAGCGGGTTTAGTGATGCCGCGACTATCTTTCTCGTTACCGAATGATGCCGTCGAAACGCCAAGCCACTGCGTGAGTTGGGCAAGGCTGCCGAGCAAGCGATACTGCGATTGTAATAATTCCATGCGATCGGTTTCGGCGCTGGAGCGAGTTTGGAATAATTCGTTTTCGGCGTTCAGCAAATCCAGCATCGAGCGCCGTCCGATTTTAAATTGCTGCCAATAGGCATCGCGCACCTTCATATTTTGTTTCGCCAGATCTTCCCACGCGTTCATGCGCCCGCGCCGCGTTTCGATTTGCGACCAGAAGCGCGTGACTTCATTCGACAAATCGCGGCGCACTGCATCGGCATTGTCTTTGGCGGCATTGAGTTGTTCCGCCGCCGCTTGCGAGCCGGCTTTGCCGGCGCCGCCGTCGAACGGATTCCATTGCATCGCCAAGCGCACGTCATAGCCGCGCAAATAGTCGCGATGGCCTTCGAAATCTTGCGGGCTATTGATCGTGCCCTGAAAATCGACGCGCGGCTTAAACCACGCCGCCGCAATCGCCGAAGCGCGCCGCGCGCTCTCGATTTCCGCTTGTGCGGCTTTAAGCGACGGATGCGATTCCAGTTGCTCGAACGCCGAGCGCTGTGTCGGTGGAACGGCTTTCACCGGATCGGCCGGCATGATTAATCCACTCGGCTGAAAGCCGGCCAGATCAGCGAGAAATAATTGTGCCTCCTGCAACGCGCCGCGCCGGGATGACAGCGTGACTTTTGCTTGCTGCAAGCGCGCGCCGGCCTGCGCCAAATCGTAGGCGCGGCCTTTGTCGAGCTTCACGATTTCCTGCGTTTTGTCGTACAGCTCGGTATGGGCATCAACGTTTTGGCTGGCGAGCTGCTCGAGCTTTTCTTGCTTTAGCACCTCGATGTAGGTATCGGTGACTTGCGCCGCGAGCTGATGTTCGGTCAATTTCCCGCGCTCCGATGCCGACAGAAAACGCGCGCGTTGGCGATCAATTTCGTTATCGGTGCGATTGCCGTCGAACAACAATTGCGTGCCGCGCACGCCGAAATCACCCGCCGCACTCCATTTTTTTGTGGCCGAGTTATACGAGCGGCCGGGATCAGCGATCAAACCAAACTTGGGATTGTTGCCCGCTTCGGCTTGCTCGATTTCGTATCGCACCGAACGCGCGGTGGATTGCGCCGCTTTGATACGCGGATGAGTTTTGACCACTTGGCCGACGACTTGGGCGAGGGTGTCCGCGTGCACCGGCGTCAAGTTAAGCAAAACCAGGGCGGGGAAAATGAACCACTTCATGTGGTTACTGAATTTTTGTGTTCGCATCGTAGCCGGCGAGATGAGGTTTAGCGACTAACTTTATCAGATATCTCCAGTGAATAAACATAATTCTATTGTTAGCTTTTGAAAAAATTGAACTTTTCCAAAATTACGACACATTCTTAATCACCTTGCCATACCGGATTCGCTAGGGTCCGCCCAATTAGTAGTGGGTAAGTCGTTTTAGCGGCGTACAAAAAATCAAAACCCCAACCGCCGGGACGACGATTGGGGTTTTTGTTTAACCGCGCGCAAAGTTGCCCGCTCGCTAACTTCAGCGAGCGCGAATGCCATTAAGCAGACGTCGGCACCTGGTGTATGTCCCCGATCAAATTAGTTACAGTGATCGATTGCGCAGGCATAAAGGTGTCCGTCGTACCGACGAAACCACTCGAAAATATTTGCGACGGCAGAATCACGCCCCCCCCCTCGGAGGCGGAGCCCGATCCCACACCAACCCTAAGAATGACTTCATCAATGTCAATGGCGCCAGATTTATCGGTAGACGTCATTTTTAGAATTACATCGCGAAACACATCCGAGGGGTTATGCCAAACGATTGTGTCCAATAGCGC
>JANOGO010000039.1:0-9349 GCA_031406045.1 Pseudomonadota bacterium | reverse complement strand
GCCCTGGGCCATGGGGATGGGTCTCTTCCGCGTACTGGGATGTCCCATCCCCACCCCAACCCTCCCCGTGAAGGGGAGGGGGAGTAATCATGGCGGAGATCCGCAACTACACAATGAATTTTGGCCCGCAACACCCTGCGGCACACGGTGTGTTGCGCCTCGTTTTGGAGCTCGACGGCGAAGTCATCGAACGCGCCGATCCGCACATCGGACTTTTGCATCGCGCCACAGAAAAACTCGCCGAGACGCGCACATTCATTCAATCGCTTCCCTACATGGATCGATTGGATTACGTTTCCATGATGTGTAACGAGCACGCCTACGTCATGTCGATGGAGAAGCTGCTCGGGGTCACGCCGCCGATCCGCGCGCAATATATCCGCGTGATGTTCGACGAAATCACGCGAGTGTTGAATCATCTGCTGTGGCTTGGCGCGCATGCGCTCGACGTCGGCGCGATGACGGTTTTTCTTTACTGCTTCCGCGAGCGCGAAGATTTGATGGATTGCTACGAAGCGGTCAGCGGCGCGCGTATGCATGCGGCCTACTATCGCCCCGGTGGCGTGTATCGTGATCTGCCGGACCGCATGCCGCAATATCAAGTATCGCAAATCAAGAACGCCGACGAGATCAAAAAAATCAACGCCAATCGCGGCGGCTCGATGCTCGATTTCATAGAAGATTTCACAAGGCGTTTTCCAACCTACGTCGATGAATATGAAACCTTGCTGACCGACAATCGCATCTGGAAGCAGCGCACCGTCGGCATCGGGGTAGTCACGCCGGAGCGAGCGAAGGCACTTGGTTTTACCGGCCCGATGTTGCGCGGTTCCGGCGTCGAGTGGGATTTACGTAAGAAGCAGCCTTACGAAGTTTACGATCGCATGGACTTTGATATTCCGGTCGGCGTAGAAGGCGATTGTTACGATCGTTATTTGGTGCGCATTGAAGAAATGCGCCAGTCGAACAACATCATCAAGCAGTGCATCGAATGGCTGCGCAACAATCCGGGCCCGGTGATGATCGACGATCACAAAATCGCGCCGCCGCCGCGCGTCGACATGAAACAAAACATGGAAGAGTTGATTCATCATTTCAAACTCTTCACCGAGGGCATGCATATTCCACCCGGAGAATGCTATGCCGCTGTCGAAGCACCCAAGGGCGAGTTTGGAATTTATCTCGTTTCCGACGGCGGCAACAAACCCTATCGATTAAAAATTCGCGCACCGGGTTTCCCGCATCTCGCGGCGCTTGATGAAATGTCACGCGGCCATATGATCGCCGACGTCGTTGCGATAAATGGTACGCAGGATATTGTGTTTGGCGAGATCGATCGGTAATTTTGTGAAAAGTGAAGCGTGAAAAGTGAAGAGTAATTCAGTGGAAACTCGATGCGATAACCGTTTTAAATGTGACGGCTTTCACCTTTCACCTTTCATGGTCCTAGGCCACCCCGCCTTTTACTTTTCACGCAATTAAGAATGTTAAGCGCCAATTCCCTCGAAAAAATCGATGCCGCCGTTGCAAAATATCCGGCAGAGCAAAAGCGTTCGGCGGTGATGGCCGCGCTGGCTATTGCACAAGATGAGAAAGGCTGGCTGTCCGACGAAACCATGGCCTTCGTCGCAAATTATTTGAGCATGGCGCCAGTCGCCGTACGTGAAGTGGCGACGTTTTACACCATGTACAATCTCGCGCCGACGGGCAAGCACAAGATCACGATTTGCACGAATTTGCCCTGTGCATTGTCCGGCGCAAACGATGCGGCCGACCATTTGAAGAAGATGCTCGGCATCGATTTCAACGGCACGACGCAAGATGGGAAGTTCACGCTGAAAGAAGGCGAATGCTTCGGCGCGTGTGGCGATGCGCCGGTGTGCCTTCTGAATAACAAACAAATGCTAAGTTTTATGAGCAACGAAAAAATCGACACGATGCTGGCAGAACTCAAATGAACGTCGTCGGTTTGATCCCACAGAATTTCGATCGCGATAAGACTTGGCATCTGAAAGATTATGAGGCGCGCGGTGGTTATGCGGCGCTGAAGAAAATCATCGCCGAGAAGCTGACGCCGGAACAGGTGATCAATGAAGTCAAGCTTTCCGCGTTGCGCGGCCGTGGCGGCGCGGGTTTCCCGACCGGTCTGAAGTGGAGCTTCATGCCGAAGAACTACAGCGGCCAAAAGTATCTCGTCTGTAATTCCGACGAAGGTGAGCCGGGCACGTTTAAGGATCGCGATCTGATGCGTTACAACCCGCATATCGTGATCGAAGGCATGGCGATCGCGGCCTATGCGATGGGCATCTCGCTCGGCTACAACTATATCCACGGCGAAATTTGGGAAACTTACGATCGTTGCGAAGCGACTTTGGACGAAGCACGCGCAGCAGGTTTCCTCGGCAAAAATATTTTGGGTTCGGAGTTCAGTTTCGAGCTTTACAACCACCACGGGTACGGCGCTTATATTTGCGGCGAGGAAACGGCATTGCTCGAATCCCTCGAAGGCAAAAAAGGCCAGCCGCGTTTCAAGCCGCCGTTCCCCGCGAGTTATGGTTTGTACGGCAAACCAACCACGATTAACAACACCGAAACTTTTGCAAGTGTGCCGTGGATCATCATCAACGGCGGGCAAAAGTTTTTGGAAATGGGCAAGCCGAACAACGGTGGCAGCAAATTGTTTTCCGTGTCCGGCCATGTCGAGCGGCCGGGTAATTACGAGGTACCCCTCGGCACGCCATTCGCTAAATTATTGGAAATGGCCGGTGGCATGCGCGGCGGCAAGAAATTGAAAGCTGTGATTCCCGGTGGATCGAGCATGCCGGTGCTGCCCGCCGACATCATGATGGCGACCGACATGGATTACGACTCGATAGCAAAAGCCGGCTCGATGTTGGGTTCCGGCGCGGTGATCGTGATTGACGAAACCACCTGCATGGTCAAAGCGCTGGAGCGCTTGTCGTATTTTTATTTCGAAGAATCCTGCGGACAATGCACGCCCTGCCGCGAAGGCACGGGCTGGCTTTACCGTATGGTGAATCGAATCGAAACTGGTAAGGGCCGTCCGGAAGATTTGGAGCGCTTGGTGAGCGTCAGCAACAACATCCAAGGCCACACGATTTGCGCGCTGGGCGATGCAGCGGCGATGCCGGTGAAGGCGATGATTCAGCATTTTCGTTCCGAATTCGAACACCACATCGAGCACAAGCGTTGCTTAGTAGGGCCCGGCAGCATCGTGCCGCAATCGGCGAAACTCGCTGCATGATCAATCTCGAAATCGACGGCAAGCCGGTGCAGGTGGCACCGGGCACGATGGTGATCCAAGCGGCGAACCAACTCGGCATCACCGTGCCGCATTTTTGTTATCACAAAAAATTATCCATCGCCGCCAATTGCCGTATGTGCCTGGTGCAAGTGGAAAAAGCGCCGAAGCCGCTGCCCGCTTGCGCAACGCCGGTCGCCGAAGGAATGAAGGTTCACACTCATTCCGATTACGCGGTGAAAGCGCAAAAAGGCGTGATGGAGTTTTTGCTGATCAATCACCCGCTCGATTGCCCGATTTGCGATCAGGGCGGCGAATGCCAGTTGCAAGATCTTTCGGTCGGCTACGGTGGCAGTAATTCGCGCTATGAAGAAAACAAGCGCGTCGTCGATCACAAAGATCTCGGCCCGCTGATTTCCGCGCAAGAGATGACGCGCTGCATTCACTGTACGCGCTGTGTGCGCTTTGGCGAAGAGATTGCCGGCGTGATGGAGCTCGGCATGATCGGCCGTGGCGAACACGCGGAGATTATTGGTTTTGTCGGCAAGACCATCGATTCCGAATTGTCGGGAAACATGATCGACGTGTGTCCAGTCGGCGCGCTCACTAGCAAGCCGTTTCGCTACGCCGCCCGCACATGGGAATTGTCGCGCTATCAATCCATCAGCCCGCACGATGGTCTCGGTGCGAATCTCACGATACAAGTGAAGCAGAATAAAGTATTGCGCGTGGTGCCGCGCGAGAACGAAGAATTGAACGAATGCTGGCTCGCCGATCGCGATCGATTTTCCTATGAAGGATTAAATTCGTCCGAGCGTTTGACCCAGCCGATGATCAAAGAAGCGGGTGTTTGGCGCGAAGTCGATTGGCAGAGCGCGCTGGAGTTTACTGCACGACATTTGAAGCGCATCAAAGACCGACACGGCGCGGACAGCATCGGCGCGCTGGCGACACCGCACCAAACGCTGGAAGAATTATTCTTGCTGCAAAAACTGCTGCGTGGCCTCGGTTCGAACAACATCGATCATCGTTTGCGTCAATCGGATTTTGCGCTTGATGCTCAGCAAAGCACGCTATGGCTTGGTATGAAAGTCGCGGAACTGAGCAAGCTGAAAAGTGTAATGCTGATCGGCAGCACGTTGCGCAAAGAGCAACCGCTGATTTCGCAACGTTTGCGCACAGCCGTTAAGAAAGGCCTTGCGCTGAACGTGATTCACGTTGCGGACGACGATTTGTTAATGACGGTTGCGAACAAAGCGATCGTCCGGCCGGGCGAGTTGCTAAGCAGCTTGGCGGAAGTTCTGAAAGCTGCGTTAGAGCGCAATCCGGTTGCGGTGCCTGCGTCACTGCAAGGCGTGCTCGCGGAAGTACAAATTTCCGACGCGGCGCGAAAGATCGCGCAAAGCCTTATCGATAAGGGCGATGGCGCAATTTTGCTCGGCAATGTTGCGCAACATCATCCGGCCTATGCCAGTATTTACGCGGCGGCACAAACGCTGGCCCGTGTCGTGGGCGCGCGTTGTGGCGTGTTTGTGGGAGCGGCCAACAGTGTCGGCGCGAGCCTCGCCGGCGCTGTTCCCTACGCCGGCGCGCTCGGCGCGGTAACCGAATTAGGTTTGAACGCTGCGCAAATGTTAGTGTCGCCGCGCAAAGCCTATATCTTACTTGGCGTGGAGCCCGAACTGGATTGCCATCGGCCAGCGACGGCGATGAACGCAATGGCCGCAGCCGAGTTTGTCGTAGCGCTGACCAGTTATCGCCATCGCGCCAGCGAATACGCGCAAGTTATATTGCCGATCGCGCCGTTTACCGAAACGGTAGGCACTTTCGTCAATATGGAAGGGCGTGCCCAGAGCTTTTCCGGTGTGGTGAAGCCCTTGGGCGAAGCGCGTCCTGCTTGGAAAGTATTGCGTGTGATGGCGAATTTGTTAGGGCTTCCCGGTTTCGAATTTGATAATGTCGAGAGTGTTCGAAATGCGATCAGCCCCTATTTAGCCGATGCGATTACAAGCCACCTGAATAATAGCGCTGCGCAACCGGCAACTATTGTGAGTCTGGCGACGCCGGCGAGCGCGCTGGAACGGGTCGGCGAAGTGCCGATTTACCAGCTTGACGCGGTCGTGCGTCGCGCTGAAAGTTTGCAGAAAACTCGTGACGCCGCAGTGCCCACAGCGGCGATGAATTCGCGCATGCTCAAACAGCATGGTCTGCAACCGGGCGCCGCGGTCCGCGTGACGCAGGGCACAAGCGCGATTGTTCTGAACGCAAGTTGCGACGACGCGTTACCAAATAACGCCGTTCGTGTTGCCGCAGGTCATCCGCTCACGGCTGATTTGGAATCAATGTTTGGCGCAATTCAATTGGAGCGCATCGGCTGATGCTTGCGCTGGAAAATTTCTTCGGATCACTTTGGCCTTTAATTTGGACCGTGGCGAAGATTTTGGCGGTCGTGCTGCCGTTGACGATTTGCGTTGCGATGCTGACTTATTTTGAACGCAAGGTTATCGGCTTTATGCAGGTTCGCGTCGGCCCGAACCGCGTCGGCCCTCGCGGCTTGCTGCAGCCTTTTGCCGATGTGCTGAAAATGCTGGCGAAAGAGATTGTCATTCCCTCGGGCTCAAGCAAATTTCTTTTTATCATCGCACCGATTTTATCGCTCGCGCCGGCGCTGGTCGCTTGGGCGGTGATGCCATTCACGCCGGAAAAAGTGTTCGCCAATGTCGATGCAAGCTTGCTGTTCATACTGGCCATTACCTCGATGGGTGTATATGGCGTGATCGTCGCCGGTTGGGCGTCGAACTCCAAGTACGCATTCATTGGCGGTTTGCGCTGCGCAGCGCAAATCGTGTCCTACGAAATCGCGATGGGCTTTGCGCTTGTAACTGTCATCATGGTGTCGGGTAGCTTGAATTTGGTGAAGATCGTCGAGGCTCAGGGCCATGGCATTTTTCAAGGCAGCGTGATGTCGTGGAATTGGTTGCCGTTGCTGCCGATGTTCGTCGTGTATTTCATCGCTGCCGTTGCCGAAACCAATCGCGCGCCGTTTGACGTCGCCGAAGGCGAATCAGAAATCGTTGCCGGTTTTCACGTGGAGTATTCTGGCATTGCCTTCGGATTATTTTTCTTGGCGGAATACGCCAACATGATTTTGGTTTCTGCGTTGGCCGCGATGATGTTCCTCGGTGGTTGGCTGCCGCCGGTGCGGATCGGTTTTTTAGAGCAGGTTCCGGTCATCAACTGGCTGGTGCTGCCGGGCATGCATTGGTTGTTTTTGAAGATCGGATTTTTGCTGTTCTGTTTTATATGGTTCCGCGCGACTTTCCCGCGCTACCGTTACGATCAGATCATGCGCTTGGGCTGGAAAGTATTCATTCCGCTGACTATCGTTTGGCTGGTGGTCATCGGAATCTGGATGCAGACTCCATGGAACATTTGGAAATAAATTATGGGCGCCGTTAAAGAATTTTTTGGTAGTCTGATGTTGACCGAGCTTCTGAAAGGCATGAAGCTCACGGGGCGGCATTTCTTCGAACGCAAGATCACGGTGCAATTCCCCGAAGAAAAAACGCCGCAGTCGCCGCGCTTTCGCGGGCTTCACGCGCTGCGCCGTTATCCGAATGGCGAAGAGCGCTGCATCGCGTGCAAATTATGCGAAGCGGTATGTCCGGCAATGGCGATCACGATCGAATCGGAGCAGCGTGACGACGGCACGCGCCGCACGACGCGCTACGACATTGATCTGACTAAGTGTATTTTTTGCGGATTTTGCGAAGAATCTTGTCCGGTGGATTCTATCGTCGAAACGCGCATCCTGGAGTATCACGGCGAGACGCGCGGCGATTTGGTTTACACCAAAGAAATGTTGCTCGCGATCGGCGATCGTTACGAAGAGCAGATCGCTAAGGATCGCGCCGAGGACGCGCCGTACCGATAATGGATTATTGCATTTGTAAGGCATATGCCTGTAGAGGCAGTACCGTTGGGGCTCGTGGCCAATGCATTGCTGTGAGCCACTATCTATGCGGCTTCTGGCAAGGTCATTTTACGAATTAAGCGAATGATCATTAGCTTGCATACCGCCTGTTTTTATTTCTTCTCGACGATTCTCGTGCTCGCCGCGTTACGCGTGATCACGGCCCGTAATCCGGTTCACGCTGCATTGTCGCTGGTGCTCGCGTTCTTCACCGCCGCGTGTTTGTGGATGATGTTGCAAGCGGAATTTCTCGCGATCACCTTGGTGTTGGTTTACGTCGGCGCGGTGATGGTGTTATTTTTATTTGTCGTGATGATGCTCGACATCAACATCGATCAACTGCGCGAAGGCTTTTGGAAATATTTCCCGCTCGGTTTGACCGTGGCGCTGCTGATGGTGATCGAAATGGGTATGGTGTTTGCCCACAAGCGCTTTGGTCTCGAGAATCTTCCGACGCCCCTATCCAAACCTGCGGACTACAGCAACACCGCCGAGTTGGGCCGCGTGCTCTATACGGATTATGTTTATCCATTCGAGATTGCCGCAGTAATTTTGTTAGTCGCGATCGTCGCAGCCATCGCGCTGACGTTGCGTCAACGCAAAGAAACGAAGTACCAAAATCCTGCGGAGCAAGTTAGGGTCAAGCGCGCCGACCGGATTCGTATTGTGAAAATGCCCAGCGCGAAGTCGGGCCAAGAACCATGATCTCGCTGTCGCATTATTTGATCCTCGGTGCGATCTTGTTTGCGATCAGCATCGTCGGTATTTTTCTGAATCGCAAAAACGTGATTATCTTGCTGATGGCGATCGAGTTGATGTTACTGGCGGTGAACATGAACTTCATCGCGTTCTCCCATTATTTGAACGACATCGCCGGACAGATTTTCGTGTTCTTTATTTTGACCGTCGCGGCGGCAGAATCAGCCATTGGCCTAGCAATCTTGGTCGTGTTATTTCGCAACATCAACACGATTAATGTCGATGATCTTAATCGGCTCAAGGGTTAAGCAAAAATGAAACCCTTGCTGCTGATTATTCCTTTCGCGCCGCTGCTCGGCGCCATCATCGCCGGATTATTCGGGCGCGCGATCGGTCGTAGCGCGAGCCATCGCATCACGATCAGCCTGATGATCGTTTCGTGCATCGGATCTTTCATGGTCTTGCACGATGTACTGAACGGTTATCGTTTCAATGGAAGCCTGTATACCTGGATGATCAGCGATGGCATTCGCTTCGAAGTCGGATTTCTGATCGATTCGCTGTCGGCGTTGATGATGGTGGTGGTGACCTTCGTTTCGCTGATGGTGCACATCTACACGATCGGCTACATGCACGAAGACCCAGGCTATTCGCGCTTCTTCAGCTATATCTCGTTGTTCACGTTCGCGATGCTAATGTTGGTGATGTCGAATAATTTCCTGCAATTATTTTTCGGCTGGGAAGCAGTCGGCTTGGTTTCTTATTTGCTGATCGGATTTTGGTATACCCGGCCGACGGCGATCTACGCTAACCTAAAAGCGTTTCTCGTCAATCGCGTCGGCGATTTCGGTTTCATTCTCGGCATCGGTTTAGTGCTCGCGTATTTCGGCTCGATGGATTACGCCACGGTGTTTAACCGCGCGCCGGAAATGGCGGGAAAAACTATCGAGTTGTTTCCGAACGCACCGTGGATGTTGATGACGGTGATCTGCATTTTGTTGTTCATCGGCGCGATGGGAAAGTCGGCGCAATTTCCGCTGCACGTTTGGCTGCCGGATTCGATGGAGGGCCCGACGCCGATCTCGGCGCTGATTCACGCGGCGACGATGGTGACCGCGGGCATCTTCATGGTCGCGCGCATGTCGCCGCTGTTCGAGATGTCCGACACGGCGTTGTCCTTTGTGTTGGTGATCGGCGCGATCACCGCGCTGTTCATGGGTTTTCTCGGCATCGTGCAGAACGACATCAAGCGCGTCGTTGCTTATTCTACGTTGTCGCAACTCGGTTATATGACCGTCGCGCTCGGCGCTTCAGCCTATCAAGTCGCAATTTTTCATTTGATGACCCACGCGTTTTTCAAAGCGCTACTGTTTCTCGCGGCGGGTTCGGTGATCATGGGCATGCACCACGATCAA
>JANOGO010000009.1:0-18884 GCA_031406045.1 Pseudomonadota bacterium | reverse complement strand
CGGCAAACCGAATCCTGCTGCGGATTTCCAGGGCAAAACATTTCGCGAGGTAATATTGGCGCCGACGCGCATTTATGTGAAGCCGATGCTCGAATTGATGAAACACATGAAGGTAAAGGGCATCGCCCACATCACCGGCGGCGGCCTCACGGAGAATATTCCGCGCATTCTGCAGGAGGGACTCAGCGCCATCATTCAGAAAAATGCCTGGCCGCGCCCGGCGTTATTTTCGTGGTTACAAGAACACGGCAACGTCGCCGAAAGCGAAATGCATCGGGTGTTTAATTGCGGCGTTGGGATGGTGGTGGTCGTTGATAAAAATGATGCGCCGGCGGCAATGGATTTGTTGACGCGCCAAGGCGAAACGGTTTGGGCGATCGGCACGATTGAAAAACAATCTGCCGGTCAACCGCAAACGGTCGTTTCCTAAGTGTCATTCCCGCGTAGGCGGGAATCCATTTGGCCTTGGCTAAAATCGATTCTGTATGGATTCCCGCCGACGCGGGAATGACAGAATTTTACTCGCAGCGCAACTAATCCCCCGCCACCGTCATCTTCTCAATCAATATCGAGCCGCACAACTTCGAGCCGCGGACGATCACATCGTTTCCAACCGCGACAATGCCTTTGAACATATCCTTGAGGTTACCCGCGATGGTGATTTCCTCGACCGGATATTGAATCTCACCGCCTTCCACCCAGTAGCCGGACGCACCACGCGAATAATCGCCGGTGACCATATTGATGCCGTGGCCCAGCAGTTCGGTGACCAGCAGGCCGCGACCCATTTGTTTGAGCAGCCCGGCGAAATCTTGGCCGGTGTCCGGCACGATCAAATTATGGTTACCACCGGCGTTGCCGGTGGTCTGAATGCCGAGTTTGCGTGCCGAATAGCTGCCGAGAAAATAAGCTTGCAGCACACCGTCTTTGATGACATCGCGATCTTTGGTCACGACGCCTTCGGCATCGAATGCACTGGACGAAAAGCCCTTCGGCAAGTGCGGCGCTTCGCGAATTTGCAAATACTTAGGAAAAATCTGCTGGCCGAGACTGTCGAGCAAAAACGACGATTTTCGATACAAGCTACCGCCGCTGACGGCGCCGACGAAATGGCTGATCAAGCCCTGCGCAATCGGCCCTTCGAACAACACTGGGCAGTCTAAGGTTTTGAGTTTGCGCCCGTTCAGCCGCTTGATCGCGCGCTCGCCGGCGATTTGGCCGACGCGTTCAATTTTGTCGAGCTCGGTAAAATCTCGCGCCGTCGTATACCAATCGTCGCGCTGCATAATATCGCCATCGGAAGCGATGACCGAGCAGCTAACGCCGTGGCGCGACGACGGATAGCCGCCGAGAAAACCGGAACTGTTGCCGTAGCAAAAATGCGAATCTTGCGTCGACGCCGATGAGCCGTCGGAATTGTCGATTCGTTTGTCTACCGCAAACGCCGCCGCCTCGGCACGTTTGCCGAGCGCAATCGATTGCTCAACGGAAATCCCCCAGGGATGATAAAGATCCAAATCGGGAAATGGCCCTTTGGCTAAGAGCGAAGGGTCGGCGAGGCCGGAAAATTCGTCCATCGCCGTATGTTTGGCGATGCTGCAGGCTTTTTCGACCGTATCGCGCATCGCTTTTGGGCTCAAATCGGATGAACCGGCATGACCTTTTTGCTTGCCAAAATAAACAGTTACCGATAAACCCTTATCGCGGTGGTATTCAATCGTTTCGACTTCGTCCATACGGACGTTGACGCTATGGCCCCACCCTTCCGAGACCTCGGCTTCGGCTGCGGTTGCGCCGAATTCCTTTGCCAGTTTCAATAAATCGCTGGTGTATTGCTCTAATTCGCCGGGCGTGTAAGAAAACCCGGTGGCGCTGTTAATATGTGCGGACATGATTTAATTTCTTGCTATAAACAATTGAGGTATCATAATATTTTAAGTACGCATGACCATGGATTCGATGCCGTTTGAGCCGCCCAGCAAATCGCAAAAGAAGCGCGAAATGCAAGGTTTGCAAGCGATCGGGGAAGCGCTGGTGGCGCTCAACGATGCAACATTGCAAACCCTCGACCTGCCCGACGAACTGTCGGCGGCGATCCGGGAAATGCGCCGTACGCGCGGACATGAAGGCAAGCGGCGACAGATGCAGTATATCGGACGAATCATGCGCCAGGTAGACAGCGCACCGATCGCGGCGAAACTTGAACAAATTAAGCAACCGGTGAAACGCGAAGTGGCGCAGTTGCACCACGCAGAGCGCTGGCGCGAGCGACTGATTAAAGATCCGCGCGCATTTGCCCAATTGGAAGCGTTGCGCCCCGAGGCGGACCTGACGTCCATTCAACAACTGGTGCATGATGCGCGTGAAGAAGCCGTAAACAAACGGCCACCGAAGGCGTTTCGTGAATTGTTCCGGGCGCTTAGCGATTGGCTAAACGAGAAAAATCGGGATTTAAGTAAAAATGACCAATGAATTCGACGCGGTGAAGATCGGTCTTTTGACCATCAGCGATCGCGCCTCCAAAGGAATTTATCAGGATGAGGGCATTCCAGCGATGAAAGCCTGGGCCGAACAATTGTTATTAAATCCGATTACTTTCATTACGAAAGTTATTCCGGACGAGCAACAATTGATTGAAGCCACGTTGAAAGAATTTGTCGATGCGGAAAAATGCGCTTTGGTGTTAACGACCGGGGGCACCGGCCCGGCGCCGCGTGATGTGACGCCGGACGCGACGCTGGCCGTGGCAAATCGCGTTATGGAAGGTTTTGGCGAAGCGATGCGAATGAATAATTTGAAATACGTACCGACTGCGATCCTGTCGCGACAAGTCGCTGTGATCCGCAAGCAATCGTTGATCATTAATTTACCCGGGCAGCCCAAGGCGATCAAGGAAACACTCGACGGCATTTTTGCTGCCGTGCCGTATTGCGTAGATTTAATCGGCGGGCCTTATATCGAAACGCGCGAAGAATTGATTAAATCGTTCCGGCCGAAATCGGCGATACGTCAAAAGGCATAAACAGCGATGGCGCTTCCCAATTTTTCTGCGTGCGAGTGCAAATGATGAATGCGATTAATACCACCAAGGTTTTGCTCGGCAGCGTGCTGTTGTTGTGGCTCGCCAACACGGCGAATGCCGATGTGTACAAGTGGGTGGACAAGGACGGCAAAGTTCAATATTCCGACCAGCCGCCGCTGTCGGGCGATGCAAAAAAAATGAAGCGCAAGAGCAAAGATTCCTCGGAGACTTCGTCCCCGGCTTCAAACTCGGTGGCAAAACCGGTGGGCTCAGTCGCCGACCAAGAACTCGAGTATCGCAAACGCAAAGCCGAGAAAGAAGAAACAGAGAAGAAGCAACTATCTGAGGCGGATACAGCAAAACAAAACAAGCAATATTGCGCGAGCTTAAAGGGCGATTTGCGCTCTCACAGCGACGGAACGCGCTTGGTTCGCTACAACGAAAAAGGTGAGCGCACATTTCTCGACGACAAAGAGCGCGCCGACTCGAAGGTAAAATTGGAAGAACGGATCGCCAAAGAATGTAAATAGTATTGGCATTGATCGTATTCAGCGATCTTCGCCGGTAATGAGTTAATACGCGCTGCCGCGTTAAACTGAATCACTAGTTTCACATAAGAAAAGTTTATGGTTTCTTCGACCGATCAGGTGGGTGAATATACCAACCCGCCGCTGCAAAATTTAGAGCGCGCCACGGCGTGGCTCGATACCTTACCGCGCGACAATTTAGACGCGGCGCGCGCGCACATCTTGCCGGTGATGCGCAATTGTTCTCACTCTCGCGAATTGCTCACGGTCGATGGCGTTAATACGCTGTTGCACTTGGATGAAGGCTGCCAGCCGGTTCTGATCGATATTCTTCGCGAGTTTTTGCAAAACCCCAACGGCGATATCAACAAAACCAATGAACTTTGCCGCGACATGGATTCGATTTACGCGGAACTGGGCAACGCCTACGCGCGCTTCATTCGCGTGTATCACGAGACTCGCACCAGCACCAAGCAAATTGCACAATTCATGGCGATGGTAATGGGGCGCGGATTGTATTGTTTGGGCAATCGCGCGAAGTGGAATTTCTTTCGGCAACGCGTGATGGACGAAGAAGCCTGGGCGACCGCTCATGCGATTTATCGCCACGCCGAAACCGATGGCCTGCTCGCGACCAAGCTCTTGCTTTACGCGCGGCCCTATGACATCGCCAGCACGCCCGGCGGGCTATATGTCCGCACGATGATGCTTGATACCTTGAGCGGCGGCAACTTTCAGCCGTCGCAAATCGAGACAGCCGATCATTGGCTGACATCGTGGAGTGCGCAACACACGCCGGACCATGGCTACATTCCGGAAAAACATTTTTATGCGACCAACTTAAATTTCACCGGCGGCGCGCGCCGCGCGCACGCGCCCCGCACCAATGAAGATAATCGCTACATTAAAACCGATTATCTAGATATTGAAATTGAGCGCACCAAAGATCGGCTGCGCGAAGGCGAAATTCAGTTCGGCCTGGGCTTTATCGCCAAGCAGCCGGTCAACGAATATTTGTCGTTGCTGGATCGTCTATCGGCACTGTGGTCGCCGGAAGCCGTTTCCCGGGATCAACGCGGCGAAAAGCGCGTGCCGATCGAAAATGAAACGGTTCAAGCGATTCGCGGGCTAAACGGAATGTGCGAGTGCGCGCGCCAGGATTACGAGAAGGCGCATGGTCCGATGGATTTGAATCGCGGCTTGTCTCGCGACGAAGAAATGGATCTTCAAGTCTATGGCTTCATCACGGAGCGAACGCGCACCAAGCTGCGTTCGCGGCCGCTGGACGCCACACAGCCGATCCCAGCGATCGAACAATGGCAGTTGCGCGACGAGAGCGTGAACGGCTATGGCTGCGCGTTCCCAAGCACGCAGTATCGCCACCTCAAACTCGGCACGCTAGTCGGACTAAAACGCCGCCGTAGCGAGCGCTGGGTGGTGGGTGTGGTGACGCGTTTGCAAAACAAAAAACATCCCGACGAAAGCCTCGCCGGAATAGAAATTTTTACGCACGCGCCGGTGATCGTTATCGTTAACGAAGACGTCTCGGCATCCAATGCGGAGACGAGCCGCTCATCCTGGGGTTTGTTTATCCCCGGCGACAAAGAGGCGGGACGTCGCGACAGCTTGGTCATCGACGGCGCGCTGTATGCGACGAAAAAACAAATTTTGATGAGCGCGCGCAACGTGCGCTACATCGTGCAGCTCAACAACGCGTTGCGCTCGGGTGAAGGCTGGCATCGAATTGAATTTGAAGTAGTCGGGAAACGCGAAGTCATTCAGAAGTAAAATTCGAACGTTAACCATAACGTTCGGATCTTAATACGCCATGCTGCCAATCGATCTGGTCGCCCTCGGCGAACCGATGTATGAGTTTAGTCAGATTCCGAATCAACCACGCCATTACTTCCAAGGCTTCGGCGGCGATACGATGAACTGCGCGATCGCCGCAGCCCGCCAAGGCGCGCGCGTGGCATACGTTACGCGACTTGGTGACGACGAGTTCGGCCGCGAATTTTTGTCGTTGTGGCGCAACGAAAATATCGATACGTCAGCGATAAAAATCGATCGCGATGCGCATACTGCCGTTTATTTCATCAGTCACAATTCAGACGGACATGTGTTCAATTACCTGCGCAAAGGATCGGCTGCAAGCCGGATAACGCCGGATGATCTACCGATTGATATGTTGCAATCGACACGCATTTTTCATACGTCGGGCATTACCCAAGCAATCAGCGAATCGGCGCGCGCTAGCGTTTTCGCGGCGATCGAAATTTGTCGTTCCGCGAACGTTGTGATTTCATTCGACGCGAACATTCGTCCTAGGCTTTGGTCCGCAGAAATAGCACAACAAGTCGTTAGCAAAACCATACCGTTAAGCGATATCTTTTTGCTGAGTCTCGAGGACGCCGAATTGCTAGACGCACCAAAGAATTATGCAGATATTTTGCGCTGGTGCCATGACCTTGGCGCATCAAGAGTGGTGCTGAAATTAGGCGCCGATGGAATCATTGCGAGTGAGGGTCAGCAGGTTCATCGCCTCGCCGGGCATCGCGTCAACAGCGTCGACGCCACGGGTGCGGGCGATTGCTGCGCGGGCGCGCTGCTGGCGCGCCTTGCGAAGGGTGATAATTTTCCGTCGGCTTTGCGTTATGCCAACGCCGCCGCCGCGCTCACCACCACCGGTTTTGGCGCCGTTGCACCGCTTCCTTTACGCGCCGCAGTAGCTGAATTTCTAACGCAAACAAATGAAGCGAAATGACAGCTTTGCCGTTTTCCAGTACGCTTCGATTTTAATTTAAACCATTGCAAGTCATGAACGCACCGCTGATTTCAATCCAGCCGCTACCGTCGCGCGAACCCGCGCCGCTTCCCGAAACACTCGGGTTCGGCCGCCATTTCACTCATCGTATGTTCACGCAGCGCTACACACCGGAGCGCGGTTGGCATGAGG
Organism: Pseudomonadota bacterium; assembly: GCA_031406045.1. Lineage (GTDB taxonomy): Bacteria > Pseudomonadota > Gammaproteobacteria > Burkholderiales > JALYOK01 > JALYOK01. The sequence goes on along the minus strand of JANOGO010000009.1, from coordinate 12,379 downwards.
CGACGATCGGCCCTTACCAACCGATTTCGCTCGATCCGGCAGCGCAAATTTTTCACTGCGGCCAAGCGATTTTCGAAGGTACCAAAGCTTACCCGCGACCCGATGGCCAGTTCAATCTGTTTCGGGTCGATCAAAATGTTGCGCGTTTTAACCGTTCTGCCACACGGCTGTCGATGCCGGCGATCGACGAAGATTTTCACATTCACGCCATCAGCGAGCTTGTTAAACTTGAGAAAGCATGGATGCCATATCAAGCGGGCGCGGCGCTTTATATACGGCCAGTGATGTTGGCGACCGATCCGACGCTTGAAGTTCGTGCTAGCAAGAATTTCCTTCACTACATTATTCTGAGTCCGGCGAGCCCCTATTTTCCGAGTGGATCAAAAGCAGTACGGGTGTTAATCTCGCACGAGTATGTGCGCGCAGTACGCGGCGGTACCGGCGAAGCGAAAACGACCGCGAACTATGCCATCAGCCTGTATGCAATCGAGCAGGCGCGCGCCCAAGGTTATCAACAAGTGTTGTGGCTGGACGCGTTGGAACGGCGTTACGTCGAAGAAGTCGGCGCGATGAATATCGGCTTCGTCTACGAAGGTAAACACATCCGTACGCCGGCGTTATCCGGCAGTATCTTACCCGGCATCACGCGCGATTCCATTTTGCGGCTGGCACCGGATTTGGGTTTTAGCGTCAGCGAAGAGCGTATCGATGTCGACGAAGCATTGCGCGATATCGCCAGCGGAGAAATCACCGAAGTGTTTGCAATGGGTACAGCCGCAGTTGTTGTTCCCGTGGGCGTGCTCGCCTACAAAGATCGCGACTATGACGTTGCGAATGCCGACACCGCGCCCGTCGCGAAAGCCCTATACAAAGGCTTGACGGATATTCAGTACGGCCTCGCGCCCGATCCCTATGGTTGGACGCGCGTGGTTAACGTTAAGTAAGCGCTTCGATAACGCGATCCGGTGTCAATTGATTCATGCAGTTGAAATGACCGAGCGGACACTCGCGCTTGAAACACGGACTGCATTCCAAATTCAGCGATAGCACTTTCGCCTGCGGCGACAGCGGCGGCGTAAAATCTGGACTGCTGGAGCCGAACAACGCGATTTGCGGCCGATTCAATGCTGCCGTGATATGCATCAAGCCCGAGTCGTTGGTCACAACCAAATCGGCGCTTGCAAGCAAATAAACGGCATCGGCGAGTTTCGTTTTGCCGCATAGATCCAACATTTTGCCGTGCGATTTTTCTACGATAGCCTTGCCAACAGGCGCGTCCTTGCTGGATCCCAGCAGGCATAGGCTGTAGCCCCGCTCTAGGAGCCGATCTCCAAGCATCGCGAAGTATTGATCAGGCCAACGCTTCGCCGCGCCGTATTCCGCGCCAGGGCAAAATATTGCAAGCGTGCTCGATTGATTGAAACCAAAACTTCGCAAAGTTTCTACTCGTTTGGATTCTTCAATCACCAGTTTTGGATTCGATACCGCTTGCGATAACGGTGTTACGCGCTCTTCGGCAAGTGCCGCGAAACGCTCGACCATCAGCGGCGTTTTGCTTTCATCCAACACGCGAACATCGTTTAACAATCCCAACCGAAACTCGCCGCGGTAACCGGTTCGGAGCGGAATCGACGCGAAGAACGGAACCAACGCGGACTTCAATGAATTCGGCAAAACGATTACCTGATCGTAGCTGCGGTCTTTAAGTTTACGACCGAGTGTTCGGCGCGCGGCAATCGCCAATTGCCCGTGGCCGAACGGGTTATCGATCACGTCGCGAACGTCCGGCATGAACGCGAACAGCGGCGCCACCCATGCCGGCGCAAGCATATCGATTTGGACGTTCGGAAATTTTTGATGCAAGCGCGCAAGCATGGGCTGCGCCAACACCGCGTCGCCGATCCACGACGGCGCGACGACGAGAATCTTGCTACGCGACAAGCTTATAGCGTGTTCCGCAGTAGGGGCAAAGCGCTTCGCCGGTCGTCTCGATCGGCAAAAATACGCGCGGATGGGTGTTCCACAATTTCATCGACGGCAACGGACAATGCAACGGCAAATCCGCCGCCATCACGTCGACGAAACGTTGATTCAATTCGGTGGGTTTTGCTTGCGCCATCAAACGTACGCGAGCCAATCGTTGTATTTTTCGGAGCGTCCGTTGACGATGTCGAAAAATGCCGACTGCAATTTTTCCGTGACCGGACCGCGTTTGCCCGCGCCGATCACGCGGCCATCGAGCTCGCGAATCGGCGTGACTTCCGCGGCGGTGCCGGTGAAGAACGCTTCGTCGGCAATGTACACGTCATCACGCGTCAAGCGCCGCGTGACCAAGCTCAAGTTCAAATCTTTTGCCAAGCGATGAATGGTATTGCGGGTAATGCCGGTCAGCGCCGATGCGATTTCCGGTTCGTAAATCACGCCATCTTTAACGATGAATAAATTTTCGCCCGCGCCTTCGGCGACGAAACCGTCGACATCAAGCAGCAGGCCTTCGTCGTAGCCATGATCGGTTGCTTCCATGTTGGCAAGAATAGAATTCGCGTAGGTCGAGGCAATCTTCGCGCGCGCCATCGTGACGTTCACATGGTGCCGCGCGAACGATGAAGTCTTCACGCGAATGCCTTTTTCCAAACCATCGGCGCCGAGATAAGCGCCCCACGGCCATGCGGCGATGGCAACATGAACCGACGCGCCCTTCGGCGACACGCCCATTTTTTCCGAACCGTAAAACGCGATCGGACGGACGTAACAGGATTCCAATTTATTCTCGCGCACTACTTGGCGCTGTGCATCCATCAACGTCGCGCGATCCCATGGCAGCTTCATCATGTAGATGTGCGCGGAATTAAACATGCGATCGGTGTGTTCCTTGAGGCGAAAAATCGCGGTGCCGCGTGCTGTTTTGTAAGCGCGCAATCCTTCGAATACCGAGAGGCCGTAGTGTAAGGAATGGGTCAACACGTGGGTGGTCGCATCGCGCCAAGGCACCATCTTGCCGTCGTACCAAATCAGGCCATCACGGTCTGCCATCGACATCGTAAAACTCCAGCATTAAAACGAAAATTATAGCTGATTTCTATGTTACCTTTCCCCTCTTCGTTCGATTGAAACACGGGACCAACAATTCATGATGATCAAAGCGCTGGCCTTCGACGCCTACGGCACGATATTCGATGTGCATTCCGTCATCGCACTATGCGAAGAATTGTTTCCCGGTCGTGGCGCAGCGCTAAGTCAACTCTGGCGCAGCAAACAACTGGAATATACGTGGCTGCGTAGCCTAATGAACGCCTACGAGGATTTCTGGCAAATCACCGACGCCGGATTGACCTTCGCCTGCGAATCCCTCAGCTTGCCGTTGACGGACGATAAACGCGCGCGCTTGATGAACGCCTATCTACACCTCACACCCTATCCCGATGTCGCGCCGGCATTGAAACTTTTGCAACATTTGCCGCTCGCGATTCTTTCCAACGGCGCGCCGCGCATGCTACATGACGTTGTCGAGAACGCAAAACTCAGCGCCGATTTCAAACACTTGTTAAGTGTCGACAGCGTGAAAATCTTTAAGCCCCACGCGAGCGTTTATCAATTGGCGCCCGACACGTTTGGCGTCACTGCGGAAGAAATCGGCTTCGTGTCTTCCAATGGCTGGGACATCGCCGGCGCCGCTCATTTCGGCTTTCGCACCTTCTGGATTAACCGCAGCAAACAGCCGCCGGAAGCGCTTGGCGCGGCGCCCTATCGCATCGTTTCCACCCTCCACGATGTTGCTGACGCGCTTAAAAAAATGAGTTAAGATGTAAGTTAAATACAATGTTGTAATTATTTGTATCAATTTACATTTAATTACCAAGAAGGCTTATGCTGCACGCTGCACATCCATCCTTGGACGACCAGGCCTTAGCCGAAAAAGTCACCCCGGCCAATCTCACCGGCGATCAAAAATTGTCGCGCGACCTGCTCATTTTCGCAGCCGGTTTAATGACCTTCGCGACCATTTTCTGGCTCGCTATTTATTGGTGGATGGGCATCCGGCTCGACAGCACCTTGCCGCTCCTGTGTCAGTTGTTATCTGCCGTCAGCGTTGCGATCTACTGGAAAACCGGCAACCTCGCGTTCCTGCGCATCTTCCAGCTTTCGTTGTTTTTGTTCGTGCCGTTCGTGATGCAATGGGCGATCGGCGATTTCGTTTCGTCCAGCGGTGTGATGTTGTGGGCTGTGCTCGCGCCGATCGGCGCGCTGATTTTTCACGGCGAAAAAGAATCATTGCCGTGGATCGTTGCCTACCTCATTTTCACCGGCGTCTCCGGCGCGTTGGATTATTACTTGTTGGTCGATCGACACCTTAAGTTACCGCTACAAATCGTCGCGGTGTTTTTCGTACTCAATTTCGCCGCGATCTCGACCATCATTTATTACCTGGTGCGCCATTTCATCCGCGAAAAAGCCATCAGTCGTTTAGCGCTTGAATTTGAACAAGGGCGCTCGGAAAAATTATTGCTCAATATCCTGCCGGCGCCGATCGCCGAGCGATTGAAGCGTGACGAACGCACCATCGCCGATGGTTACGCCGACGTCTCGGTGTTGTTCGCCGATCTGGTGAACTTCACCAAGCTCTCGGAAGAAATGTCGCCGAATCAAATCGTCTCACTATTGAATCAAATATTTTCCGCGTTCGATGAACTCGCCGAGAAACACGGCCTGGAAAAAATCAAAACCATCGGCGATGCCTATATGGTTGCGGGTGGCTTGAATCATCGTAGCGAACACGACTATGTGATGGCCGCCGTGGAAATGGCGCGGGACATGCATACCGCAATCAAGCAACTCACACCAAGCAACCGTGAGCCCCTCGCGCTACGCGTCGGTATCGCCACCGGTCCTGCCGTGGCTGGCGTCATCGGCACCAAAAAATTTATTTACGATTTATGGGGCGATACCGTTAACATCGCCAGCCGCATTCATGGCGAAGCGGCGGTCAATACTACGTTGGTTGATACGACTACATACAAACGCCTCTACACGCGCTTTTCTTTTTCGGAACCGCGTCGCGTCGCACTCAAGGGCAAGGGCGATGTGCAGGTTTATGAATTGATAACCCGCACAACGTAACGTTTGGCAGGCATCTGCTATGCGGCGTTGCCAACGGCATGGCAGCGGCTGCAAGGTACCGTCGATGCGTTGCGCAATGGCTCAAGCCTGTGCTCCAGCGATAGTAGTAGTTCGAATAGATTATCACTGGTCTCGAGCAATTCGCTCCCAGCGGCGGTCAGCTCAAGTTTCTTGCCGACATGCTGAAACAAGGGTAGGCCAATAGCCTCGCTGAGCTTCTTGATCAGTACCGATACCGCGGGTTGTGATAAGTACCGCGCTTCGGCCGCTTTCGAGCAACTGCCGAGGCGGGCAGTCGCCGTAAATGCGGCAAGTTGCGTCATGGTTCCATGGCGAAAATAGCGACGTAGTCGATGATTAGTCATTTGCGGCAAATCCTTTAGTCATCTCACGAACAATCGTTTAACCACAGAATATGCTGTGATGAAGCGGCCTTTGCCCCGTCGACGGCCGTGAAAACATCACAGCTATCTCTGGCAAAGGTCTCGCTCGCAGATAAGTCCCAAAGGACTTCATGCCGCCGGGACCGGAGCTTGAGGCTCGAATTGACGATCCGGGCGAGGAGAGCTACTCCCCCTTGAAGGGCATGCGCCAAAAGCTTAGCGCATGCAAACAAGTTACCGCAACCTCCGGCAGCGCGCAAGTGGTTATTACGAAACGTAATACATGACATTTCGTAATGCATAGCAATCATTAATACGACGCGAAATCAACCGGGCTTAAACTCTGGCTTATCGTAAGCTTTCGCTGCAATTTGGGGAGTAGCTCCAACGATGTAGTCGTCATCACGGGATGAAAGTCTCCGGTTACATCGACCTGACCGCCAGGTGAGCAAGACCATACCGTCCGGCGCTTGAAGCGTTGGTCACAACAACAAACCTAAAGGTGTTGTATGGAACTCGTCTCGGTATCGTTTCTTTCCGCGCTTCTCGCAATCGTCATTATCGATCTGGTCCTTGCCGGCGATAACGCCATCGTGATCGCGATAGCCGCGCGCAGATTGCCACCGGATTTACAGCGGCGCGCGATCCTTTGGGGCGCAGCCGGCGCCGTCGCCGTGCGCAGCGTCATGACGATCGGCGTGGTCTGGCTGCTTGGTGTGCCGGGCCTGCGCTTCGTCGGCGGTCTGCTGTTGTTATGGATCGCATACAAATTGCTGGCGCCGAATAAGCGCGATTCGCACGAACAGGTGAGCGCCGCAACCGGCTTTTGGGGCGCGATGCAAACGATCGTAATCGCCGATGCCGTGATGGGCATCGATAACGTTCTCGCGGTTGCCGGCGCCGCCCACGGCAGCTACTTGTTGGTCGTGTTGGGTCTGCTCATCAGCATTCCGATTATCGTTTGGGGTAGCACATTCATCTTGCGCTACACCGAACGCTTCCCGACGATCATCTATATCGGCGCGGCGGTGCTGGTCATTACCGGTATCAAGATGATGCTCGCCGAGCCGTTAATCGCGGAAACATTGCGCGACGCAAGTGCCGCGAAGAACGCACTTTATGTCTTAGTTACCGTCATGATAGTGACGGCCGGTTTCTACGCCAACGTCACCGCGCGCATGCAAAAAGCGCTGCGCGGCCACGCGCCGGTTCGGCGCAATTTTCGTCAAACTACTGCTGCTGCTGCTAAAGGAGATAACGCCATGAGTAACGTTCTACTACCAATCGATGGATCAGAAAATTCATTGGCCGCCGTGCGCAAGTTCATTCAAGAATATCGCACCGATCCAACCCAGCACGCGATTCTGCTTAACGTGCAACCACGTTTTCATCGCCACATCGCGCAGTTCGTCGGTCACCAGGATATAACGGGTTATCGGAATGAGCGCGCGAAAGCCGCAACGCAATCCGCCGCTAAGCTGCTCGAACAAGCGAATGTTCCCTATCAAGCAGTGATGGGCGTTGGACCGCGCGCCGAAGTTATTGTCGAATCGGCGAAGCGTCACGAATGTTCGCGCATCTTGCTGGCTACGGCGCGAAAAAATTCGCTCACACGATTGTTTGAGAATTCGGTGACGGCGACGCTGCTGGAAACCGTACCAGTACCGGTGGAAATCGTTGTGGGTCCGTATGCTTCTCGCTGGGAACGCTACGGCTTACCGGCCGGAATCGGCGCGGCTATTGCTGCGATGATGCTCGCAAGTGATTAGCTGAAATTCGACGCGAGGGGTCCGCAACCCAGTATCCATGATGGTTTCCATGAATGCTATGCCTCGAGCCTTATCCCGCCTGCCTCGTGGCAAGGCAAGGCATGGCTTGAAAGCCAATATCCACGAGCGTCTCAGAGCATTTATTTTTTCGACTCGACAACTAAAAGCTCAGACGCTCTTTGCCTTAACACCAAGATATTTCGACGCTGTGAGCAATTGCCGATCGTTCGAATAAATTACGTTCAAGCCATTTTCGCGGGCAGATACAACGTGTAGCGCATCGGCTGAGCGCAAAAACGTGGCCTTCGGTAATTGCCGAATCGACTTACTTACTGCGTCAATTAAATTTGAATTGATTGGCAACCAAGTCCACAGACCCGCTGCGCAATCATCATCGAACTGCGCGCATATTTCCTTGTAAGCCGGTTCGCCGTATGCACTCTCGCGCCACTTGCGATGAAATACGCTGTTGACTTCGAGACGCCCAAATTCACTGCAGCAAACTCTGCCTAAGCTTTCCGCCAGTGCTCGTACCGCATCGCTTTCAGGTTCGTCCAGATAATATTTCGCGACATAGGCCGAATCGAAATAACTCACGATTACGGGCTCAAGTGCTTAGCGCGCGTCGCGGTCTTGCGAGATGATTTGCGTGCTATCGGATCCACCGCCGAGTTTGCCGCGCAACTTCGCGAAGCCGGGTCGTACTCTGCGCGAAAGAAATGGATTGACTTGATATTCAGTGGTAACCGCCTCTAAGCGTGCGATCGGTTTACCGCGATCGGTGATAACCAACGCGCCAACCCGCGCGGCCTCGCGGACCCAGGTGCCGGTGCTTTCGTGCAATTCACGTAGGGAAATTGACTTCATGTGACTCATTGTGTCACATTATGCGATCTACTGCAATGAGCCGCCATTCTACGCTGATCAGCCGGCAATTACTCTGGGAGGATAGCGAGCCGCCTGGGCAAACGACAAAACCATTTGCCCACCCTACAATTTACTTTTTTAGGCTAACGAGTAGGTTACATTCATGCACCGTGTACCTGTGATGGTTCATAAATGCACCCTACGCCGGAAGCCGCATACTGCTTGACTCTCAGCCAAGGCAACTTAGCATTAAAAAGGTAACTTAAACCCGGCTGGTAAACCCATGCCCGAGGTAAATCCACCCATCTTTTCCTGCGTAAGCGCCTCGGCTTTTCGGACGGCGTCATTCACCGCCGCAGCGACTAAGTCTTCCAACATATCTTTATCATCCGCGAGCAAACTCGGGTCAATGGTGACGCGCTTAACGTCATTGCGGCAAGTCATCAATACTTTCACCATGCCCGCACCCGACTGACCTTCCACTTCCACCGTCGCGAGTTGCTCCTGCATTTTTTTCATATTCTCCTGCATCTGCTGGGCTTGTTTCATCAGATTGCCGAGTCCGCCTTTCATCATGGCTTGGGTTCCTTTAAGTGATGGGTTTGATAGAAGATTCGATTAGCTTCGCGTCCATATTTTCCATCAGATCGCGCACGAACGGATCTTGTTCGATGGAAGCGATGGCCTTGGCTTGCTGCTCGCGTTCGCTGCGATTGGTGATGGCGGCGAGCGAGCTCGCGGCATTACCGACGCTAATGCTTAAGCGCACGCCTGCGCCTAGTTGTTGTTCAACGGCAATTTTGAGTTTGTCTTGAAATGCTTTGTCGAGCAGATTTTTGTGCTCCTCGGCGACGACTAGTTCGAGATGATTGTTGGCGTGACTCTTTAATTCGGCGTGGCTTGCGAGCATGTGCGCCATGCGATTGGATTGCAGCTTGGCGACTAACGCGAGCCAATCGCCGTCGAAACTCGAATGGCCATTGGCCTGCGAGGTAATCGCAGCGCGGTCGCTGGCAGGCACTGGCCTGAGAGCCGCACTGGCAGAGGCTCTTGGAGCATCGGCTTGCGGCTTTTCAATTGGCTTTGCCACCGCTGGCTTTACCGGCAGCGCACGACGCACTGCGCCGCCCTCCTCCACCGCGAACGCCAACATGCGCATCAACGTCATGGTAAAGCCGGCGTATTCGTCCGGCGCCAAACCAAAATCACGGCGGCCGTTGACGCTAATTTGATAGTTGAGTTGCACTTGATCGGGCGTGAATAATTTTGCCAGCGCGTCGATGCGATCGAATCCCGGTGTCGATTCCGGCAACGCATCGGGCACGGTTTGGCGCAACGCGATTTGATGCAGGATCACGCCAAGTTCTTGCAAACCTTCTTCGAACGATAGTGCGCGCTCTTGCATGCGATCCGCCTCATTGATCAGCGCCGGGCCGTCTTGTTTTGCTAACGCATCGAGAATATTAAAAAGATATTCGTGATCGACTGCGCCGAGCATCGCCGAGACTTGCGCGCGTTCGACTTTGCCGCCGGAATAAGCGATCGCTTGATCGAGCAAACTCAAACTATCGCGCATGCTGCCGCGCGCTGCGCGTGCCAATACATCCAACGCGCTCGCTTCGAATTCGATGTTTTCTTCTTTAAGCACATGAGCTAAATGACCGGCAATAGCGTCCGTTGCCATTTGCTTCAGATTAAATTGCAGACAGCGCGACAACACCGTCACCGGCACTTTTTGCGGATCGGTCGTCGCCAAAATAAACTTCACGTGCTCCGGCGGTTCTTCCAAGGTTTTCAACATCGAATTAAACGCCGAGCGCGACAACATATGCACCTCGTCGATGATGTAAACCTTGAAACGGCCTGACACCGGCATGTATTGCGCCTGATCAAGCAGCTCCCGCATCTCTTCGACCTTGGTGTTGGTCGCCGCGTCCACTTCCAGCATATCGACAAAACGCCCCTGGTCGATTTCCGTGCAAGCGCCACAAGTGCCGCAGGGCGTCGCCGTGATGCCGGTTTCGCAGTTCAGCGCCTTCGCCAAAATACGCGCGATAGTCGTTTTTCCGACACCGCGGGTGCCGGTGAAAAGATACGCGTGGTGCAGCCGTTGTTGCGTCAGCGCGTTGCTTAGCGCCTTCACTACATGGTCTTGACCGACCAATTGGCCAAAAGTCTTAGGCCGCCATTTGCGCGCGAGAACTTGATAACTCATAGGAAGAATTCTAACAGATACACCTTTCGAACTAGGCCATAAGCGCAATTTACGCAGCGCCGCTTGGCGGCTATCGTTAGCTTAACTTGTGACGTTATTTCGGTATCGCGATTGTTAACAAGTGTTACACGAGTGCGATTCGATTTGACAGGCAAATAACGGCATAAGGATTGCTTCAGTATCACTGCGGCCGAGCAGACCGCTAACCAAGGAGTCGATATGAGCATCGCACCTGGATTCACGAATCGCCTGATTCATCTTCTCACGGGTTCCGTCCTGGGCCTGTCTATCTCGTTGAATGGCTTTGCAGAAATCGACCGCGCGACGTTGGCGCGCCTGAGCGCAAGCTTAGTCAAAGTGCAGGTTTCGACCAGCCAAGGCGGCATGGGCATGGGCACCGGCGTCGTGATCGCGCCGGGCAAAGTCGTCACCAATTGCCACGTCACAAAAGAGGCGGAGCGCATTCAATTGGTGCAAGAAGGCGTGCAATGGGACGTTACCGGCATGGCGCCGGACATGCATCATGACCTGTGTCTGCTCACAGTTTCGCGTTTGAATTTACCCGCGATTAAAATCGGCTCGGCGAGCAAACTACGCGTCGGCGACGATGTTGCTGCGGCAGGTTTTGCCTTCGGCGGTAGGGCACATTTCAGCCAAGGGAATGTGCATGGCCTGTATGCGTACGATAACAGCCGCGTGGTGCGCACCAGCGCGCAATTCGCGCCCGGCGACAGCGGCGGTGCGCTGATCGATCGCGACGGAAATTTGGTCGGCATCAACAGTTTCTTTTCCGGGGGCGCGAGTAGCTTTTTCGCCGTGCCGGTTGATTGGTTCGCCGATCGCATCGCCAATATGCAAGCCTACAAACCCGTTGCGCCGATCGCCGACATGCCGTTTTGGTTCCGTCCGACGCTCGCCGAATTGCCGATGTTCCTGCAAGCGGCAAACTTCGAAGCGCGCAGCCAATGGAACGATTTGCTCGCACTCACGCAAACCTGGCTGCGCAACGAACCGCATCATCCGGAAGCGTGGATCGCCCGTGGCAACGCGCTTAAACAACTCGGCGACGATAACGCAGCAAGCCAAGCACACGCTCGCGCGACAACGATTTACGCCATTCTCGAACAACCGATTGCACAACGAATCTGGATGCCGAACGCATTGACGGCCTTGGCCAAATAGTGACGCTCTACGTGATAAAAAAGGGGGGTGGCGAGCCTAACCCCCGGCACTTGCAGTAAATAGCTGTGGCTGCTTGCTTCCGCACCTGACCCGTTTCACTACGCTGCAATGCGGGGAGGCCCGCCGTTGAGAACAACATCGCTTACACAACACGCTGTTGCTATGACATTTTAGATTATACGCGTTACGCCGTAGCCCCACCAATCTCGACGAAATCAGAGGTGCACTAAATATTGATGCGCAGGATACGTTTAGCCTGAAGCAATTGATATGAAGAAATCGTTCGCCCCTGCTGCGCGAGCTCAAGTACCTTTGCAGCGCGCTGACGTTTTGAGCCGAGTCGTTGTTTGATCAGGATTTTTTGTACCGTCGGCGAACTAATCAGAATACTGTGATCCTTTAGGAGTTGCGCCAATTTGCAACAACCGAACATAGGATGATTGAGCGAAAACTCGATCACACTCGTTTGTACCTCAGGCGGCGTAGCCTGAGGATGTGTTTTTCGTTCCCGGCGCGAATAATCAGGCGTAATCGGCATTGCAAACCAATGATTGCGCTGCGCAGGCCATAATTCCCCTGCTTCATTTTCAGCGTTGACTTCGTCCGGATGCGTAGGTTTCGTGACTGTTCCTCCAAAAACACTAACCGCAATAACTGCAACTCTTTCCCACACAAACGTGCAGTACGTTACCTCGCGCAGCGCTGCGTCCAGGGGCGCTTACCCCTGGGCCGCGCACCGATCCACCGGCAAGCCGCTCCGCGTTGGACGCTGGTTCCCAGCGGCTTTTGGTGGTGATTGAGGCAAACCCGGTCATCACCATAAACACGCCATCGGATGATTCGCA
>JANOGO010000252.1:0-1908 GCA_031406045.1 Pseudomonadota bacterium | reverse complement strand
TTTCGATGCGCTCGTAGTAGGCACTGGATTTTCCGGACTGTATCAATTGCTTTGTTTGCGCGATCGGCTTGGGCTTTCGGTCAAAGCGCTGGAAGCCGGCGCCGGCGTTGGCGGCACTTGGTATTGGAACCGCTATCCCGGCGCGCGCTGCGACTCGGAAAGCCATGCGTATTGCTATTCGTTTTCCGATGAACTAACGCGCGAATGGGAGTGGTCGGAACGTTATCCCGGCCCGCCGGAAATATTGCGTTATCTTAATTTTGTTGCGGACCGTTTCGATTTGAAACGCGACATTTGTTTTAATACGCGGGTGACTGCCGCGCATTACGATACCGCTGAAAATGTTTGGCGAGTGCGCACCGAAGCGGGCGAACAATTCACGGCGCAATTTTTAATCTCAGCGGTGGGTTGCTTATCGACCGCGAACGTGCCAAACATTCCCGGGCTCGAGACATTCGCCGGACGTTGGTACCACACCGGGCAATGGCCCCATGAGGGTGTCGAGTTTGCCGGCAAGCGCGTCGGGCAAATCGGCACCGGCTCAACCGGCATTCAAGCGGCGCCGGTCATCGCCGAAACTGCTGCGCATTTAACGGTTTTCCAGCGCACGGCGAATTACAGCGTACCGGCGCGCAATGCACCGTTAACGGCGCAATTCAAAAACTACGTCAAAGAAAATATCGGCGAGATTCGCCGCATCATGCACTCGACCCAGAATGGCCATCCCTTCGAGATTTCGGATCGATTAGCCTTGGAAACGTTGCCGGAAGTACGCCAAGCTTTGTATGAAGCAGCATGGGAAAAAGGCGGGCTGCAATTTCGCGCGACGTTTCAAGATTTGTTGGTCAATAAAGCAGCGAACGATACCGCTTCGACATTTCTGCGCAACAAAATTCTAGAGATCGTAAAGGATCCCGCCACGGCGCAAATACTCGCCGACATCGATCATCCGTATGCCGCGAAGCGACCGCCGATCGATACGAATTATTTTGATACGTTCAATCGCGATAACGTTGCGCTGGTGGATCTCAAAGCGGCGCCGATTGAAGCCATCACGCCACGCGGCATTCGCACCAGCGCGGCCGAGTATCCGCTCGATATCATCGTCTTTGCGACCGGCTTTGATGCGATGACCGGCGCGCTGCTGCGCATGGATATTCGCGGGCGCGACGGTGTATCGCTGGCGCAAACTTGGTCCGCCGGGCCGCGCAATTATCTCGGATTGCAAGTCGCGGGATTCCCAAATTTATTCACGATTACTGGACCCGGCAGCCCATCGGTGCTGGTGAACATGCCCGTTGCGATCGAGCAGCACGTCGAGTGGATTACTGACTGTATCGCCCATATGCGCACAGAAAATCTCACCCGCATTGAGACCAGCGATGGCGCGATGGATTCGTGGGTCGCCCGCGTAAACGCTGCGGCAAATGCGACACTTTTACCGAGCGCAAAACACTCCTGGTACCTCGGCGCCAACGTGCCCGGCAAGCCGCGCGTATTCATGCCCTACGCCGGCGGCATGGCGCACTTTCGAAAAATCTGCGACGACGTTGCGGCTAAAGATTATGAAGGGTTCGTGTTTAGCGCGTAGGCATCGCGCCAGGAGACGCACGGATATTGGCTCGCGGCGATGCCCGTGCCGGGAGCCGCACCGGTACTGCCCCGCAGGCCGACGACTTTTCAAAAGCGATGGTGGGTCTGGTTGGACTCGAACCAACGACTAGGGGATTAAGGGAGCGGTCGTAAAGAACTCAGAATTACTAAATTGTCGTATAAATATCAATAATTTACAATGCGGCAATCACGCTCACGCCGCCTCGGAAACCAAGCATTTCTGGTGGTATCTTTTGATACTTGGCAAATTTTGCCAAAATGATAAAATTCAAATATGCCGACAATGAATATATC
>JANOGO010000413.1:0-1845 GCA_031406045.1 Pseudomonadota bacterium | reverse complement strand
AAATAACCTTCGCCGCGTTCGAGCATTTCCGGCACCACCGCGCGCGCCGCCCAAACATGAGCCATGCCATGAATTTCCCACATCTTTTGCCAGAGCGGATCGTCGAGTTCGAAGCCGCCTAATTTTCCTAAGATGCCGGCGTTCGAGATGAAAATGTCGACCTGACCGTAGCGCTGACGCGTGGTTTCGACCAAGGCTTGAATATCCACTTCGCGGCTGACGTCGCAGCGCATGGCGGTTGCACCGATTTCCTGCGCAACCGACTGCGCACGTTCGAGATTAACATCGGCAACGACCACGGCGCGCGCCCCCTCTGCGACAAAGCGCCGCGCGATTCCGGCGCCGATGCCGCTGGCGCCACCGGTGACGATCGCGACTTTACCTGCAATGTTCATTTGTAACTCCTTATCAGAATGACATGCACGCCAGGTGCCGCATCAACAGTGCCTTGCAGCCTTGCCTGGCCTGCAAGTCAATATCCATGAGCCTTCTGGCGATGCTAATGTTTTAGTGCGCTTTCCGGAACTACCGACACTTCCCTCCCCTTCAAGGGGAGGGCGAGGGTGGGGATGGGTTTGCGCGGCGCCCATCAAACCCATCCCCTACCCAACCTTGCCCTTGAAGGGGAAGGGGTTTCGTCTGCGCATTTTCATGCATAGGTGACAATCCGTATGAAGCATTAAATTAGCGATGCACGCCGGCAACCTGCGCCGGCACGCCAAATTCGCGCTTGGAAACGGCCGCCAGCGCTGCGACGCCGTCGCGAATAATTTGTTCCGACGGCTGCGCGAAACATAAGCGCACGCGGCGTTGGCCGATGCTTGCGTCAGTCATCCATTCCACGCCGGGATTGATCGCGATGCCTGCTTGCAACGCGGTTTGCGTCAAGCGCGTCGTGTCGATCGTATCGGGAAATTTGACCCAAAGAAAAATCCCGCCAGCCGGGTAGTCGAACTCGATGTCGTTGCCGTATTGATTTTTTAGCGCGTCGATCAACACGTCGCATTTTCTGCGCAAGGTTTTGCGTAACGCGAGCACGTGAGAATCGAAATGTTCCTGGCAATATTCGGCCAGAATCATCTGTTCCAGCGCGCCCGACCCAGCATCGGTTTTAAGCGGCAGGATGCGGCTCAACAACGGCCAACTCGCGACGATGTAGCCGATGCGTAAAGCCGGCGCAATGGTTTTAGAAAACGAGCCGATGTGAACTACGCGATCATCGCCAGCCATTGCATACAGCGCACGCGGGCGCTCGCCGCTCCACACCAAATCGGCATAACACTCGTCCTCGAAAATCGGTACGTCGTACTCTTTCGACAACGCAATAATTTCCGCGCGCCGCGTTTCGCTCATCACCGTCGCCGTCGGATTTTGCACGGTCGGAATCGTATAAATAAATTTCGGACTGATGCCGCGATTTTTTAGATCGCGCAATGTATTGCCTAGCGCTGTGCTGCTCAGCCCATCGTGATCGACCGGGACGCCGACCGCATTGACGCCTAAGCGCGCCAAGCGTGTGATCGCGCCGCCGTAGGTTTCGCGTTCGATGATGACCGAATCGCCCGGCGCGAGAAACACCTGATTGACCAGATCGAGGCCTTGCAACGATCCGGAGGTAATCAAAATCTCATCCGGCGAGCAAATCATTCCTGCGTCGCGTGCGAGCTTGCGTGCGATGAATTCGCGCAGCGGCCGGTAACCGAGCGGTCCGCTGTGCAGGCCATACATCGCCAACGTGTTTCCTTCGCGGCGCAGCACGCGGCTCGCCGCGGCAATCAATCCCTCGACCGGCACGCTGTCCATATCGTTGTGTCCGCCGACGAAATTGAATTGCGCAAAGCCATT
>JANOGO010000329.1:0-5746 GCA_031406045.1 Pseudomonadota bacterium | reverse complement strand
AGAGTGGCGTTGTCGATAATAATCTCGGCGGCATGAGGGTGCGTCATCGCAATCATCAACAACGCGATCGTTAGCAACAGTATTCGTAAACCTGTACGCGCTTCCAACTGCCCGAATAAATATTGATATGTATCTGTGTTCAAACCCATTTCGATCTCCTGTTTAGAATCTCAACGTCCCCATAACGTTGGGTCCGCAATGCGCCTGCAACCCATCCTGTAAAGTTCACGGCCGCTCGAACGCGCCTGCAGCGGACCGCGCCCCTTGAATTTACGGTCGCCCATTGAAACTCGGCATGGCCTAGGAGCCGCTTCGGTGTTTGATCTATGGCACGGGGACGAACCTCACCGCGTCAGCGCCGGCCTGACCATTGGCGTCGCCGACCTCCACATAGCCATTGATACCGGCATTAAAGCTATAGGCGCCATGCAATATCCAACCACCACCGACGGCTTTTTGGTCGACGATTTTTACGACTGACCCGGTCGTCGATACAACAGTTATCGGAACCCGAGTCGAACGATTAGGGTTGCTTGCCCACCAGACATAAACTTGATACTTCCCTGCCTTGGGGAGATTCGGTGTCCATCGATAGGTATCGGCGGCAGTACCGCAACTATATAAAGAATTCGAACCGTATTTGTTAGTCGCGACGGATTGGCACCAAGCTCCGGTGAAACTGCGTGTAACATCACGTTGACCCACGGCAAGGTTATCCAGAACAATTTCGTTCCCGCCACTCATCGCGACTTCGAATGCACCACGGTCAACGTTGGCGCCTTGCGGGCGCACGCGTTTTTCAAAATCTTCTTGCGCGGCACGCGTTATAGTTCCTGTATCGATCGCCGGACTACCGGTCAGCACGTGGAAATCCCGTGCCGATTCATTCGCAAAAAGTGGGTTTTGGCCAATGATGTTATTACCGCCCAAGGTTGCCAACGTCGCACCGTTAAAGAAAACGTTGTAGTCGATGCCGATTTGGGTTGCGTTGCCGGTTTGAATGGTTGGTCGGCTAGACAGCGCGTAAGCAATGTTGTTGACGAACGTCACATCGCTTGCATCGAAAGCGGTTAAATCGCCGTCGGGTGTTTCCGGCGATTGCGAATTCTTGTACGCGGTGTTATTGACGATATCGACGTGGTCACTCGAGAAGACATGAATGCCACGTGCGCCGTTTTCATAGGCGATATTATTCTCCACTCGTGTCCGACCTTTGTACACGCCGAGCACCGACTTGTTCTGGGTATTACGCGTATCGTCGATGATGATCCCATTGCCATCGGTGATGACAGTTTTGTTTGGATCGGGGTTGCTAGCGAAAAACGGAACGTAATTACGATTGCGGTAGGTCACGTTTCGCCGGATAAAAAATTTGTATCCCGTTACGCCATCGGAATTCCAATTTTGGTAGAGCGAGATACCGCTATTGGCGTAAGGTGACCAAAAGCCGTTCTCGAATACGACGTTGTCTTCAATCGTCACGTAATCCGCTTGATAGGTGTAGATGCCACCGCCGCCGAATTTACTCACTCGATTGCCGCGCACGATCACGTGGTGCGAACGCAGGCTTGGATTTTCAAAAAGATATACGATAGCGATACCATTTCCTGACGTTAGCGGATTGTTGATGTTGTTCTTTTGCGCCAGTGCGTACGCTCGTGTTATGTTGCCGGCATTACCGATTAACTCGAATCCCTCGACAACGATATAGGCCGCGCCACTCACGCCGATGGCGGCCCAGCCTTTGGATTCAAGGCGCGGACGATGGCCTGGATAGGCGCGGTAGGTTATCCAGCGATTGGGGGCGCCAGAACGCGCGATAGTGACAATAGTGTCGCCACCGGCGTTGGTCCGGTAGGTACCGTTGAGGACGTTTACCACATCACCCGGAATCGTCAAATCGGCAGCATGCTGGATCGTAAGAAACGGCTTGGAAATACTTAGGCCATCATTCGCATCGTCATTGCCCGTGGCCGAAACATAGTAATCCACGGCGTGACTCGAAAAACTAACTGCCGATAACGCAAATGTACTGAGATACTTAAATATGCGGCGCATAGTTCAAACTCCTGTAGCGTATTTTCAGCCCTGCTTGCATTAACTTCTATGGCGTGAAACCGTCAGACGGGTTCCGTACCGCTTATGGCGGCTTGCACCGATTCATTAACATTGATGCGGCTCACCGAGCTAATCTCGTTGAAGAACCGCTCTGGTAGCGGCTCTTTTGTTAAGGCACACTCACAAACCGTACGTCATCCGCGCCCGCCTGGCCGTTGACATCCCTCACTTCCACATATCCCGTCGTACCGGTATTGAAGCTATAAGTGCCATGCAATATCCAACCACCACCGACGGCTTTTTGGTCGACGATTTTTACGACTGACCCGGTCGTCGATACGACGGTTATCGGAACCCGCGTCGAGCGATTAGGGTTGCTTGCCCACCAAACATAGACTTGATACTTCCCTGCCCAGGGGAGATTCGGTGTTCATCGATAGGTATCGGTGGCAGTACCGCAACTGTATAAAGAATTCGAACCGTATTTGTTAGTCGCGACGGATTGGCACCAAGCCCCGGTGAAACCGCGCGCGGCGTCACGCCCGCCGGCGCCTAGATTGTCGAGAATGATTTCGTTCGCTGAGCTCGTTACCAATTCGAAAGCGCCGCGATCAAACGTTGCACCTTGCGGGCGCGCGCGCTTTTCAAAATCCTCTTTCGCGGCAAGCGTCGCGCTTGCGGTATCGATGGCAGGGCTCCCAGTTTGCAAGTGAAAATCTCGCGTTGTTTCATTCGCGAATTACGGGTTTTGACCGATGATGTTGTTGCTACCTAGGGCTGCAAATGCCGCACCATTATGGAAGTAATCCACTGCGTGACAGGTAAGACTAACTGCCAATAAGGCAAACGTAGTGAGATGTTTAACTGTATAGCGCATATTCTGAACTCCTATTTCAAGACCGAACATCCTAAATAAACGTGGCCGTCCAGCGCGACCTCTTGGGAAACTGCACGTTCACTTAACGCCTTCGTTGACGCGGCTCTCCACCAACAATATGCCGGGGAGCCGCTCTGGTCGGAACTCTTGGCTTACGGAATGGGGACGAACCGTACCGCGTCCGCACTGGCTTGGCCGTTCGCATCAGTGACTGCTACATACCCTGATTTCCCAATTTTGAAGGCGTAAGTGCCATGCAGGACCCAACGTCCGCCACCGATTTTTTCATTAAATACTTTGTTGACCGTTCCAGTGGACGACACAACCTTGATCGAGACACTGGCCGATCGATTCGGGTGACTACTCCACCAGACGTAAACTTGGTAATTTCCCGCTTTGGCTAAATTGGGTGTCCAACGATAGGTATCGGCAGCAGCGCCACAACTGTAGAGAGAGTTGCCGCCATACTTATTCGCCGCTGAAGACACACACCATTTGCCGGTGAAGCTGCGTCCACCCGTGGCGTCTTGCGCGCCCGCATTAGCATTGTCGAGAATCGTTTCACCATTGGGTGGCGGCGGGGGTTGTTCGCTACCGCCATCGCCGTAAGCGAACCCAACGCCTCCCAATCCAACATAGACACGCCCAAAGATATCTTTGTCGCCATCCATTGCTCTTATTGAGTCGAAAATACCCATTGGATAAGTCGAAATCTTCTGCCAACTCTTGCCTTCGTCTGTCGAACGCCACACGCCGGGATCGTTGTTGACGCGTCCTTGGAGAAACAGTGTCGGATAACTCGCACCGGGCGCCGCTTTACCGAAGCCGAACGAAGTCACCTCCAAGGTATCGGGCACAACGCTCCACGTCGCGCCGCCGTCGACGGAGTAATATAAAGGAAAGTCATCGCCGTCGAGCGGGCCGGGTGAAAAAAACAGATGCCCAGCTTTCCCCGGAACGGCTTTCAACGTTGCATTGAAATAACCGACCGCGAAGCCCTTCGGCAATCCCGCGCTACTGAGCAAGGTCCAATTCGCCCCGCTATTGGTACTCTTATACATCCCCTTCTCTTGATGATAAAGATAGAAGGTATTGGGAAACGCCGTGTCTGCTGTTAACACTTTACGGTTAAGAAAATAATTGAAATGAGACCCGCCCGCATACTTTCCCTGGTCATCGACGATGCTTTCGGTGCCGGGCAAAATCACCGGCGTCCAAGTTGCACCGCGATTCTTCGAATAATGTAGTGCCTTGCTAAAAGTCGGCAGCCAAACGATATTGTTGATATCGTTAGTTGCGACAGCAATATCACCGAACCTCAAATCGAACGGGTGGGTTTTGTTTGCCAGCGAAGGAAACAGTGTCCAATTTTGGCCACCATCGATTGAATAGGACGCCTGATTGTCGGGGCCGTCGTATTGCTCACAACAAAAGCGATGATCACTCACCGTCGCCACAACAAACGAAGGCGTACCCCAGGAATATGCAAGACTCCAAGCGGAATTGAAGCGCGAAGTGGGGCCTTTCTTCAATGGGAATGCATCGGGATTGACGTGATAAAACAAACCAAAATCCCAGTGTGCAGTTACGGGTTTTCCACGAGGTGGTGCGACGATATCATTACTGACGAGTTCCTCTATGCCACGGCTAACAGAATTCCAAGTGAGTTGTGCATCATTAATATCACTGGATCGCCAAACGCCTACGCCTTCGGCAAGCCACAAGCGATCGGGCACTTTCGGATCGAAGACGATATTGCCGACTGAGATGTAGCCTAGGGCAAAAGAATTGAACCAAGGAATATCACTCGATGTCTGGTTTTTTTCCAAACGCGTCCACGATGCACCACCGGTGAGCGAACGCCATGGTTGTCCGCCATCGGAGAATGCGTAGACTTTATTCGAGTCCGTCGGCGATACTGCAACGCCCACTATCTTTTCGTTGCCATTAGCCGAGACGTTGGTCCAGGTATTGCCTTGGAATTTCCAAACGCCACCCGGTGTGCTAACGCCAAGATACAAGGTGCCATCGCCACTGATGTCGATGTGTTGAAACTGAGAGGCATTCACCGGCTGACCCGCGCCACCAGAAATTTTTTGCCAGGTTTGACCGGCATCCTGACTACGATAGACGCCTTTCTGATGTACCGTCGCATAGACTAGCTTCGTTCGGGTCAGTCCGCCAATAACCACCGTACCACCACTGGGATCGAACATGACATTGCCGATACCATAGGCGGTCTCCCCTGTAGCCGGAATCTGTGCGGCCGGTACTTGCGTCCAATTGGTGCCGCCATTGAGCGTATACCAAAGCCCTTGCGCATTTGAGCCGTAAAACACAACATCGGCATTGGCCGGATCAACCGCCAGGCGCTCACCTTGTTGACGAGCGGGTCCATTGGATTGGTCGGCTGTAATAGTGAATGTCGTTTTACTCCAAAGATCGCCGCGATTGTTGCTGCGATAAATGGCATTACGAAACGCCATGTAGGCACGATTCGCCTCGCTCGGCGCAGCGACCAAACTGTTCACCCCCGTATAGGTGTTGAATGCTTCGTCCGGGACTGTCGCGGCGGTAACAATTTGCGTCCAAGTTTGAGTGGCTTCGGTCCATCGATAGGCGCCACCGACGTCAGTGCGACCGTAGATAATTTGTCCATCGCGATGGATATCGATACCGGTGACCCATCCACCGGCGCCAGTCTTTAACGGTTTCCAGGTATAGCTGCCGCTAACATCAGTGGTTGGCGCGGCGATGCTCGAAGACGCACAAGCAATCACAACTAATCCCACCGTGCCGTACGTGGTTTTT
>JANOGO010000322.1:0-14519 GCA_031406045.1 Pseudomonadota bacterium | reverse complement strand
TCCAAAAGGTGATTCGCGCCAATAGCCGCTTAAGTTCCAAACAGAATGCAACACTACACTAGCTCCACGTTGGGAAAGCGTTGCGATAAATGATACAAGCCGCTTTTAAACGGATCGGGCAAGGCTTGCGGTTTGCGCGTGCCTTCCGGGAAAATGATCAGCGATTGGCCGCTGTTCAATACATCGTAAAGCGGCTGTAGTGGATCCACGCTGCGGTCTTCTCGTGCTCGCTCGATCAACACGACATTGAAACCCTTGCCCGAGACGTAGCGGCGAAACGCGCTGCCGCCCCAATAGTCTTTTGCAGCGACCGGCCGCGTTTGCTGGCGCAGTTCCGGCGGCAGGGCGGACCACAACACCAGCGTATCCATATGGCTGGAATGGTTGGCGAAATAGATTCGCTGCGCCGCGGTTGGCGCGGAACCTTGCCAGCGCGGGTAGGCGCCGACGAGTAAGTGCACGGTACCGATGAGTAGTTCCGAAAGCCACATGGTGTTTAATTTTTAAGTTGCCGCACTATTTCCAAACTACGCGTGACGCAAGTCACAACCGAACCCAGCGCAATCACCCACGCCGCGGTGATCAACACGTAGCGCGTCGAAGAAAAATACCATTCGATCGCACCGGCCACGCAAGCAATCGTCATGACGGCCATGCGATGTTGCTTCGCCATCGGCCCACGAAAATCCTGCGCGAGTCCGATGGCGCCGCCGAACACGCGCACATAAGCCGTGAGCGCTGCCGCGAGCGCACCGAACCAGCCGAGCCACGGCAATTCGACTGCATAACCTAGCGCGACGATTAACATCGAATCGGCAAGCCGGTCGGGGAATTCGTTGTACAACTGACCGACGCTGGATTTTTTTCCGCCTTCGATGGCCACCATGCCGTCGAGCAAATTACAAATCAGCCGCGCTTGAATTGCGATTGCGCATGCGATCAAGCCGATTGCTCTCGGCATTAACAATAACGCAGCCGCGCCAAGCGCCGCGAAAAAAACGCTCGCGACAGAAATTTGATTGGGTGAAATATTATTGCGCGCGAGCCATTGCGCCATGCCCTGCGCCCAAGCGGCGGAGCGCGCTTGAATCGGACGGCGATTTTCTTCGTTGGCGGGCATTGGATGATTGTTCTTTGTGTGGCCTGCCGTAATTGTAAGTCGCCGGCCATGAGGGGGCAACGTCGTAACGATGATCGGCTGCATCGCCAGAAGCCGCTCCCCACTTGCCTGGCCCTAGGCCACCCGGTCGTGGCATAGCATGCCTGAAGATGCGCTACCTGATTGCCTGCTGGCATGATCGATTTTTCCGCCGATTCCTTTGTCGATGTACCGAAAATTCGTTGTACCATTTCATTAAACGAAAAAGCGTTCGCGAAACCTAACTTCGCCTAGGGAAAACCAATGAAAGAAACCAAAGCCGATTTAATCAAACGCCTTGAGGGCGAAGCGCGACAAGTGCGCCGCAATATTTGGCGAGCGCTGCGTGCCGGTGGCAGCGGCCATGCCGGCGGCTCGAGTTCGGCAGCGGATATTTTAGCGGCGCTGTATTTTCATCGCATGCGCATACGTGCTTCAGAACCCAAGTGGCCGGAACGCGATCGTTTCGTGCTCTCCAAAGGCCACGCGAACGCCGCGCTGGGCGCGGTTCTTGCACAAGCGGCGTTTATCGAGGAAGCGATTCTCGATAAATTTTATGCCTTCGAATCGCCGTTCGGCATGCATCCCGATATCAAAATGAATGGCGTCGAAATGTGTACCGGCGCACTCGGCCATGGACTCGCGATTGCCGTGGGCATGGCGCTCGGCGCGCGCATGCAGAAAAAAGATTTTCATACCTTCGTGATGGTTGGCGATGGCGAATTGCACGAAGGATCGAATTGGGAAGCGGCGATGGCGGCATCGCACTATCGGCTCGCGAATCTCACCGTGATCGTCGACTACAACAAGATCGCGCAGAGTGGGCCGCTGAACGAGCTCATCGACATTCATCCGCTCACCGATAAATGGCGCGCGTTCGGTTTTGAAGTAAAAGAAATCGACGGCCACAATATGACCGAAATAGTCGACACGTTCGACGCGTTGCCGCTCAACGCCGAGGGCCCGACAGCGATCATCGCTCACACGATCAAAGGCAAAGGCGTGAGCTTCGCCGAGAATACTTACGTGTGGCACAGCAACAATGTGAACGACGAAATTTATGCCAAAGCTATTGCGGAGTTGGCGCCATGAATGCGATCACGAACGATTGGCGCGCGAAAGCCGCAAATCAAACACGACTCGCATTCGGCCAAGCGTTATTGGAACTCGGCGCGCGCGAACCGCGCACCGTCGTGCTCTCCGCCGACACGCAAGATTTGCTCGGCATTCGAACCTATATAGAACGCTATCCCGAGCGCTTCTTGGAACTGGGCATCGCCGAGCAGAACACGATCGGTGTCGCGTCGGGACTCGCCACGACGGGCTTGCGTCCCTATGTGTGCGCTTACGCGCCCTTCATCACCGCGCGCAGCATGGAGCAAGTGCGTAACGACGTCGCCTATGCTAATCAACGCGTCGTGATCGGTGGCGGCGCGAGCGGCATATCGTTGGGCGTCGCCGGCGGCACCCATCACGCGCTGGAGGACATCGCGCTGATGCGCAGCCTACCGAACATGACCGTGATTGTCCCTGCCGACGCGGACGAAGCCTATCGCGCCACGCTGGCGACGCTGGACATCGACGGCCCCGCGTACATGCGACTTGGTGGCCGCGTCGAAGAACCGCCGCACACTGGCGCCGACACGCCGTTCAAGTTAGGCCGCGCACTGGAGTTACGAACCGGAAATGACATCGCCATCATCGCCTGCGGCGCGATGGTGGACTTAGCCGTGAAGGCATCCGATCAATTGAAAAGCCAAGGCGTGAATGTGCGCGTGCTCAACATGCACACCATCAAACCGTTCGACCGCAACGCCGTGCTCAAAGCGGCTGCTGAAACGCGTGGCATCGTCACGGCTGAGGAACATCATTTAGTCGGCGGACTCGGTAGCGCCGTAGCCGATGTGCTCGCGGTGGAGCGGCCGACGCGCATGCGCATGATTGGGATGCCGGATGTGTTTGCGGTGGTGGGGCCGACTGTGCGCGTACGGGAGAAATATGGGATGAGCGTGGAGGCGATTGTGAAGGCTTGTCGGGAATTGCTTGGAGTGGGCTGACTGCATAATTCGGGGAAGCTCGATAATGTTGCCAACTCTTTGTCGTCACAGTCCGCCAAAATGCGTTAGTTTGAATAAAGTGATAATATAATAAGATCATATAGTTACTTTAAAGTAGCACGATCAAATACTAATAACGTGACAATATTCTTGTTGACGAAATTAACCTATAGGTTAATATTTTGAAGGTTAAGGATCTCGCCGATGATAAGTTTCAGGTCGTCGCGGTCATTGACAATGGTTACTGTGCTACTGAACATTTCTTAACCGAGGGTGATGTATCGACCGAATCGGCGCGAGGTGGATTAGAGCGGATGATAGAGAAAGTAGCTGAGTTGGGTTTGGAGGATGTTCCGAGTGCCTGGTTTCATTTAGCCAACAAACCCGAGAAGATCTATGAATTCATTAAGGGGCCATTGAGGCTTTTTTTCTTTAAAGGCGAAGGCCGTCAGATCGCCGTCTGCACAACTGGCGTTCGGAAGAGCGGGCTAAAGGCTGATAAGGCGGCCGTAGCTCGATCAGTTGAAATGCGCGCCGAGTACTTTGCGGCCGTCGAGAATAAAACTCTACAGGTGGTGAGTGATGAGACTGAGTAAAGTAATTCAAAAGTTTGTAGAGAAAGCCAAGGAAAGCGATGGTTATTGGGTTGAACGAACAAAACTGGATTTTTCCTTAGGTCTTGAAAAACAGCGTCGAGTTGCTCGGATGAGCTATGCCGATATTGCTCGAAAAATCGGCTCGAGTGCAGCTTACGTAACTAAGGTTTTCCGAGGCGATGCCAACATGACTATCGAATCGATGGTTAAATTGGCTCGAGCTACGGGTGGACAACTCCATATTCAGATCGTTGACGAACAAGCCAGTACTCGGCGCTGGGACCAATTTTCGCGAAAACCTCAAACTCATTCGACCAAGAATTCCGCAACTATATATAACTTTCCAAATATCATCCCGACGAAGCACGTGTGGCCATCTAATCAGGCAGCTGCCTGATATGGGCTCAGTTTCTCATCCAGTGTCGTTAGAGAGATATTTTTTTACTCGCTCTATAGTTACTACCGTTGATTCCCATAAACCTGGCGAAGCAGTCCTTTCAGTTAGTCCGGAAAATCAGATCAATCTCGCATTTATTGAAAATAATCCAGGTCGTTATGAAGTAACCATGAAATCAACCTTCAATAGCATTGGCGAGGCGACTGCGCCTTACGTGATTGACATGGAGTGCGTCGGCTTGTTTTCTGTCGACAGTAGTTTGGCCGTTGAAGAAGCAACTAAGGCAGTTATGGTTACTGCCCATAACGTACTTTACGCTGCAATTCGAGAGGCTGTGGCTTGGATCACCGGACGACAACCGTTTGGCCAGCTCATATTTGGACTGTCAGTTCTACAATCGCCCGCAGTACCGCCTTCGCCCCCACTAAATAAATAGTTGGTGCGGACACTGTCGAGCAGCGCAAAATATTGCGCCGACAATGTTTCTTGGATGTTTTCAAATTAAGCCGCACGCTTAAGCGACGGCGAACGAACGGCCACAATTTTTTTCTTCGGCGCAAGCTTAACCACCAAACGACAACCCACCGCATCCGCATAACGCTGTAACGTAGCAATGCTAGGCGAATGTCCCGGACTGCGCGCGCCGGATTCCAGGCGAGAAACCGCTGGCACTTGCGTACCCATGCGTTCGGCGACGTCAGCCTGAGTGAGCCCTGCTTTGGCACGCGCCTTTACGAGTTCGTCAAACAGCGCGGACTCATCCTTTTGTTCGTCGTACTGTTCCTTGACTGCTGGATTGGTCAGCATTTTCTTAACTAACTGTTTATGACTCAGCATCTTTAATCTCCTTCATTCTGCGGTGCGCAATGCGCAACTCTTTGTCCGGCGTGCCTTGGGTTTTGTTCAAAAAAGTGTGCAGCATGACGATGCGCTCGCCAACCAACGTGCAGTAAAAAACGTGACCAATACCTTCTTCCACTTTTGCGCGAATCTCGAAAAGTCCTTTGCCCAATGCGCGCGTATGCGGCATGCCCAAATCCGGTCCGACGATCAGCATGCGCTGGGTTATATGGACATAACGTGCTTGAATTCCCGCTGGCAATGCCAAGAGCGCTTCTTGCAACGCCTCGGAGTAGTATGTGATTTGCCAGGACGTAACTTATATTAACAATTATGTTAATAAACTTCAATCAAAATACTCGCAATGCCAGAAGGCGCTCCCCGCATGCCTCTCCGCCACGCCCGCTCTGGAAGGCGTGCGCCACTTGCCTTCCGGCAACGTACAAGGCATAAGCCGAGAAATTGCGAAGAAACACCGAAGCGCTATAATGCATCGCATCTGCATTGCAATCGGAGCCATCCATGAAAACCACAACTATCCCGCCTCTTCGCGTATCTCCCGCGCTTCGAAAGGAAGCCGAAGGTGTTCTTGAGCAAGGTGAGACGCTTTCAGGTTTTGTGCTCGACGCACTTAATCGAAACATTGAGTATCGTCGTGCCCGTCAAGAGTTCATCGCGCGTGGTTTGGCGAGCGCTTCCTTGGCAAAAAAAACGGGTAAGTATGTTTCTGCGGATGCGGTGATCAACAAGCTCGAACGCCGATTAGCCAAAGCAAAGAGTGGCGTAGGTTAAAGCGTTGAAACGCTACAAAGTTCGTTTCACGCCGGAAGCGGAAGACGACTTGCTTCGCCTCTACGACTTCTTGCTGGAAAAGAACATTAGCGCCGCGGAACATGCCTTGGATGCAATCAAAGAAGCCGTTGGCCTTTTGCGTTTTTCGCCGTTTTCGTGCAGAAAGGTGCGTGCCGACAATTCGTTTTTGCGGGAATTAATCATACCTTTCGGTTCTGCAGGCTATGTTGCGTTATTCGAAATCGACTCAAAAAATACGGTGAATATTCTGGCTGTTCGACACCAGCGTGAGGAGGATTATCATTAGTATCGTGCCGTAGAAAGACTAGCGCATTGCCGAAAGGCTCTCCACGCCTGCCTCGTAGCTTGCCATGCCTGGAGAGCCGCACCCTGACTGAGTGGCCTCGGGCCATTACCTCCTGGCAATGCTTGCATCAAAAAATAGACTAGTGTACATTTGTACACTATGGATAATTTAACCGACCGTCAGCGCGAGATTCTCGCTTTTATCCGCGACCACAGCGCGCAGAACGGTATGCCGCCGAGCCGCGCGGAGATTGGTTCTGCGTTCGGTTTTCAGTCGCGCTACGCGGCGCAGCGGCATATCGAAGCGCTGGCGCGCAAGGGCGCGCTGGAGTGGGCGCCGAATACCTCGCGCGGTTTGCGCGTTCCCGAGGCAGCGGGGTTGCCGCTGATCGGCCGCGTCGCTGCCGGTCAGCCGATTTTGGCGCAGGAACATGTGATGGGGCGCTATCCGGTGGCGCCGACGCTATTCAAACCGCAGCCCGATTATCTGCTGCAAGTGCGCGGCATGAGCATGCGCGACGCCGGCATTCTCGATGGCGATTGGCTGGCGGTGCATAAAACTGAGCAGGCGCGCAATGGCCAAATGGTGGTTGCGCGCATCGACGATGACGTTACGGTGAAGACCTTGCGTATCAAGGGCCATCACGCCGAGTTGTTACCTGCTAACCCCGAATTTAATCCCATCGTCCTTGATCTGCGCCGCGATTCGCTCACGATCGAAGGTTTAGCGGTCGGCGTCATACGGAGTTTAAACGCAACATGAATCCACAACTCGAACCATTTTTGAAAAGCGCGCTGCTGCGCAACAGTGAAGCCCTCGCGCTACAGCGTACCTTGCCGTCGGGCTTTAGCGATCTCGATCGCGTGTTGCCGGGTGGTGGTTGGCCGATCGGCGTGCTGACCGAGATTTTGAATTCTGCCGACGAAGGCATCGGCGAACTCTCTCTGCTGATGCCCGCCATCGCCGCCGCCAGCCAATCGGGGCAGGGCGTGGTGTTGGTGAATGCGCCGCATATTCCGTTTCCCGCTGCATGGTTGGCGAAAGGTGTCGCGCTGGAAAATTGCTCGTTCGTCACCACAGAAAATTTACAGGAGGCGCTGTGGTCGACGGAGCAAAGTTTGTTGTCGGGCGCGTGTTCGCTGGTGATCTTCTGGCAGCCGGAAGGCAAAGCGATCGAATACAAATCGCTGCACCGCTTGCACCTGGCGGCGCTGAACGGAAAAACGCCGGCGATTTTATTTCGCTCGCGCCGCGACGGCAATCAAGCTTCGCCCGCCGCGTTGCGATTGCTGGTGACGGCGATGGCCGGCGAGCTAGCGGTACGCATCATCAAGCGGCGCGATGTTCCGCTCGATCATGCGGTTTATTTGACGCTGCATCCGGTTGCATGGAAACGGCGCCAGGCAAGTTTACATTCCAATGTAGAACTACTCATTCAGGAAACCGCACGACCGCAATTTGCCGCGCACTAGGGAACTGCACGCCATATTCAAGAGAATGTAGGGTGGATCAAGCGAAGCGGATCCACCAACATGCTCTGGAAAAATTTAAGAAAGCAGATCCTTTACTCCGTTCAGGATGACAATAGCGTTTGGTGGATCCGCTACGCTTGATCCACCCTACAACGGTTCTGTCATTGCGAGGAGCATTTTTGCGACGAAGCAATCTCGTATTTGACAGCGCATAAAATCGAGATTGCTTCGTCGTTTCACTCCTCGCAATGACAAATCGAGAATCGATACGGTACCGTGCTCCATGGCTAAGCCTAAGTGTTGAATTCAAATTTCAAGCATGCTCTGGATCGCCCTCTATCTACCCGAATTGTCTATGCAAATTGCCGCGCGCGGTTTGCAGCGGGATCGCGCGATCGTTATCAAAGAGGACCCCGCTAATCGGCCCATCGTCATCGCTGCGAACGACATCGCGCGGTCTCTCGGCATTCAACTCGGCGCACCCGTTGCTGCTGCCGAGGCATTAGCGTCCGGCCTCTTAGTCGTCGCGCGCAACAAAGGTAACGAAGCCCATGCGCTCGAGCGCTTAGCTGCTTGGGCGTTGCAGTTCACACCCACCGTCACGCTTGAACCGCAGCAGGGTATCTTGCTGGAAGTCGCACCCAGCTTGCGTCTCCAGGGTGGTCTGGATTCGTTGATGGGGAAGATAATCAACGGTTGTGAGCGCTTGGGTTACCGTGTGATGTATGGCGTTGCGCCGACGGCGCGGGCGGCTTGGTGGTTTGCGATAACCGCGCTGTCATTCCCGCGAAGGCGGGAATCCATGTTGACTTGCAGCGGCCAAATGGATTCCCGCCTTCGCGGGAATGACAATCAAGATAATCCGGCTGATCAAAATATTTTACATGACCGCCTAGGAAAATTACAAATATCCTCCCTCAACTGGCCCACCCAAACCGTCGAACTCCTACACGCCCTCGGCATCAAAACCCTCGCCGATTGTTTTGCTCTACCGCGCGCCGGTTTTGTTCAGCGCTTCGGTGCAGCGCTCGCGAACGAAATGGATCAAGCCTTGGGCATCCAACCCGATGTGCGCCCGTTATTCAGCGCGCCACAACAATTCCATTCCCGCATCGAGTTGCCCGCCGAAGTCAGCGAAGTCGATGCATTGTTGTTTCCGCTGAAACGTTTGCTCATCGAAATGGAAGGGTTTCTGCGCGGCCTCGGCGCCGGCGTACAAAGCGTACGCGTCGATTTGGAGCAGGGCAGCAAGCAA
Organism: Pseudomonadota bacterium; assembly: GCA_031406045.1. Classification (GTDB taxonomy): domain Bacteria; phylum Pseudomonadota; class Gammaproteobacteria; order Burkholderiales; family JALYOK01; genus JALYOK01. Next base: position 5,665 of record JANOGO010000322.1, on the reverse strand, counting down.
CGCGAATCGTTCAGCGTCGGTTTGCTCGCGCCGGAGCGCGAGCATCAGCGCTTGTTGATGCTGATTTCGGCGCGGCTTGCGAATCTGCAGCTTGAACGATCGGTGTGGGCGGTAAGTTTGCATGCGGAACAATTGCAATTGCTCTCCGGCACGCAACGCAGTTTCCTCGCGGATAAGGCATCGCATCATGTTGCCAGCCGGCAATTGCTGGAACGCTTACAAGCGCGCTTAGGAAAAGGCAAAGTGCAAACCCTATCGCTCGGTAACGATCATCGTCCCGAATATGCCTGGGCTGTCAACAATGTTTCGCAGCGCCATGCCGTGAGCAATTATCCGTTGCGGCCGCTGTGGTTATTGCCGCAACCACGACCCATCGCCGATAGCGATATCGCCTTACTCGCCGGCCCCGAGCGTATCGAAGCAGGCTGGTGGGACGGCAAATTCGTGCAGCGCGATTACTACATCGCGCGCAATAATAAGGGCGCGGTGTTGTGGATTTACCGGCAGCATCGTGGGGCTTTGCAGTGGTATATGCATGGCATTTTTGCTTAATTATTGAGCTACTGAATCATGATGCGCTGTGCCCTCATCCCCGCCCCTTCTCCCAGAGAGAGAAGGGAGGTAATCCCCTCTCCTTCTGGGAGAGGGGTGGGGGTGAGGGGCAGCATTCAGCGGAGCCGCTGGCAAATCACGTCACATCGAAGTCAAAAACAAATCCAAAATTCCGCATGACGGAAACGCGCCATGGTCCCCGCCTACGCAGAGTTACACTGCCTCTCCAACTTCTCGTTCTTACGCGGCGCGTCTCATCCGGATGAGTTGATCGCGCGCGCCGCGGCACTTAACTATCGCGCGCTCGCGATCACCGACGAATGCTCTGTCTCCGGCGTGGTGCGCGCTCACGAGGCCGCGCGCGATACGCCGATTAAGCTCATCATCGGCAGCGAATTTCAGCTCGCCGACGGGCCGAAAATTATTTTGCTCGCAACAACATTGGCGGGCTATAGCAATCTCAGCGAGCTGATTACCGTCGCGCGGCGCGCAGCGAAAAAAGGCAGCTATTGTTTGCGCAAAGCGGAGCTCGCTAACGGTATTGATGATTGCCTAGCCCTGCTTATTCCAGGCGATGAACCGAAACAAGAGGAGCTTCATTGGTTCCGTGACACTTTCGATCGAAACGGTTGGCTCGCGGTCGAATTGTTGCGCGGCCCCGACGACACCGCGCAACTGGAAAATCTACAACGACTCGGCAAACATGTCGGCATTCCTTTGGTCGCAGCGGGCGATGTGCATATGCACGCGCGCCAGCGCAAGCCACTGCAAGATGTACAGACGGCGATTCGTTTAGCCACACCCGTTGCGCAACTGGGTCGTGCACTTTACCCAAATAGCGAACGGCATTTACGCGGCATCGGCCGCTTAGCGAAACTCTATCCGCCAGAGTTGATGTTGGAAACATTAGCGATCGCCGAGCGCTGCAATTTTTCGCTCGATGAATTGCGGTATGAATATCCGGAAGAGTTGGTGCCGAAAAATGAAACGGCGATTAGCCATCTCAGAAAATTGAGCGAGGCCGGCGCACAGCAACGCTACCCCAATGGCGTTCCGGAAAACGTAACCAGCTTAGTCAATCGCGAATTAAAACTGATCGAGGAGCTACGCTTCGAATCTTATTTCCTCACGGTGCACGACATCGTTCGTTTCGCGCGCAGTCAAAAAATTCTTTGCCAAGGGCGCGGTTCCGCCGCCAATTCCGCCGTGTGTTATTGCTTGGGCATCACCGAGGTTGATCCCGGCCGCATGCAAGTGTTGTTCGAGCGATTCATTTCCAAAGAGCGCAACGAGTCGCCGGACATTGATGTGGATTTCGAGCATCAACGGCGCGAGGAAGTGATGCAATACATCTATGAAAAATACGGCCGCGACCGCGCAGCGTTAACGGCGACGTTGATCACCTATCGCCCGCGTAGCGCGTTACGCGATGTCGGCAAAGCGCTGGGCTTGACGCTCGATCAAGTGGATCGATTAGCAAAATCTATGGCGTGGTGGGACGGTAAGCGAGTTAAAGCAGAGCGTTTGCGCGAAGCAGGATTCGACCCCGGCAATCCAGTGATCCAACAACTCGCGGAACTCACTCACGAGCTGATCGGTTTCCCGCGCCATCTGTCGCAACACACCGGCGGTTTCGTCATCGATAATCGTAAGCTGTCGCGTTTAGTGCCGATCGAGAACGCCGCGATGCCGGGCCGCACTGTCATTCAATGGGACAAAGACGATCTGGATGCGCTCGGCTTACTCAAAGTCGATGTGCTGGCGCTCGGCATGCTCTCGGCGATTCGCCGCTGTCTCGATTTGATCAACGATTACCGTGGCTCAAGTTTAACCGTCGCCGACATTCCCGCCGAAGATCCAAAGGTGTACGACATGCTGTGCAAGGCCGATAGCATCGGCGTGTTTCAAGTGGAATCGCGCGCGCAAATGTCCATGCTGCCGCGTTTGCAGCCACGTTGCTATTACGATTTGGTAGTAGAAGTTGCGATCGTCCGCCCCGGTCCGATTCAAGGAAAAATGGTGCATCCGTATTTGCGCCGACGCGAAGGATCGGAGCTGGTGAGCTATCCATCAAAGGCCGTAGAGCAAGTATTGGCGCGCACCTTGGGGGTATCGATATTTCAGGAGCAAGTGATGCAACTAGCCGTCGTTGCTGCGGGATTCACGCCGGGCGAAGCCGATCAATTGCGCCGCGCGATGGCGGCGTGGAAACGCAAAGGCGGGATCGAGCCGTTTCGCGACAAGCTCATCAACGGCATGTTGGCGCGCGGCTATACACAAATTTACGCCGAACAAATCTTTCAGCAGATTCAAGGCTTCGGCGAATATGGTTTTCCCGAATCGCACTCGGCGAGTTTCGCCTTGCTGGTTTATTTGTCTGCATGGTTTAAATGTCACGAGCCCGCTGCGTTCGTGTGCGCGATGTTGAACAGCCAGCCGCTGGGTTTTTATACCTCGTCACAATTAGTGCAGGATGCGGTTCGTCACGACGTGAACGTGCATCCGGTCGATGTGCAATGTAGTGATTGGGATTGCACACTAGAGCGATCGAACAATGGCGAACCCGCGCTGCGCTTAGGCCTACGCATGGTGAAAGGTTTGAGCGAAGCGGTGGCGCAGCGTATTGTTTCTGCGCGCACGGTGAAAAATTTTATTGACATCGACGACCTCTTAATCAAAGCAAATCTCAATCGCAAAGATTTAGCATACCTCGCAAAAGCCGATGCGTTGGCTTCACTCGCCGGCCATCGCCGCAACGCGCTATGGGAGGCCTTGGGCGTCGACCAACCGACAGCGCTATTGATCGACGCCAAGCGAATCGAGCCTCAAGCGGATTTATTTCCGCCGAGCGAAGGGCAAGACATCGTCGCCGATTATGCGCACACCGGCTTGACGTTGCGCCGCCATCCGCTCAGTTTGTTACGCGCGACATTGCAGGCGAAAAAAATCCTCACCGCCTCTGATCTAAAGCAAATCCAACACGGCCAACGCATCCGCATTGCGGGTATCGTCACCTGTCGTCAGCGGCCCGGTACTGCATCGGGGGTCACCTTCATCACGCTGGAAGACGAAACTGGTTACAGCAACATCGTCGTGTGGCGCGATCTTGCCGACAAACAACGTCGGGTGTTGTTGGCAACAAGCTTGATGTGCGTCGAAGGTATCCTAGAGCGCAAGGGCGAGGTGATTCACGTTATTGCGAAACGCTTGAGCGACCACAGCAGACTGCTGGGAAACTTAGTAATCGAGAGCCGGGATTTTCATTGAGTAGCTTGCCATGGAAAGGAGAGCAGCGACGAAGCAATCTCGATTTGCACCGCTGCGAAATACGAGATTGCTTCGTCGCAAAGAACGCTCCTCGCACTGACAAACAGACAGAGCGCATTCCCCTCTCCCTCGGGGAGAGGGATAAGGGCAAGCGTAAATTTAAACGTCAATCGTCACAAGCTATGCAAGACAAATTTCCAACCTGCCACGAGTCGCATTGTGCTTGCTTTTTAGCAAAGCATGCCTGTAGCACCGCTCTGGCGCTGGCTCTTGGCGATGTCACTTTAATTTCGTTGAATCATCGCCGCCGCATTCTCGCCCGGCGCAAGTTCGCGATAGCGTAAAAATCCCGCGTTCATCTCGTCCCAAGTCTGATCACCCCAACGCACGTCTTTGGTCGGATCGGGATTGGCCCGATTCAGCGCCGAATTGTCCCAAGTCATGTCGAACACAATTCGCGTTCCGCTCGGAATAATTTTCGGTTCTTGAAACAGATAAACCGATTGCCAATTAAAATCGTAGCGCGGCACCGATAGCAACACTTCTTCGTGGCCATCGGGATAATACGCGGTGAATTTCGCCGCGCGACCGCGCAGATGCGCATGGGGTTGCACGCTGTACAACAATACGTTTTTGGAAAATGTATAGCTAACCGATTCCTTGTGCGCCTTCGCGCCCGCCGGCACGCGCAGCGACGGATCGTACAGAAATTGCAGTCGCATCTCGTGCTTCGGCGGCGCCTAGGAAAGATAATAGCCGACGCGCGTGACGTCGCGCACCGCTTTGCCGTTCGGCGTGTAGTGAGTTTGAAATTGCAAGCTCGCATCGGCGCGCAGCAACACACCGGAATCGTCCGGGAATAGCAAATAATTTCGTCCCGGCGAATAGCCGCCGAATGCAGCGAGCTGCTCGATCCCTGTACGACCACTGGTTTGTGGATCGGCGATGCCGGCGAGCACATGGTGAACTACCGCCGGATTACCCGGCAAAATTTGAATTGCGCGCACCCACACATCTTTGCCGAGTGGGTTTGCCACTTGCGGGTATTTGTAATCGACCACACCGGTTGCCGGCACCTCGAACGCGGGAATTTCAACGACTATATCCGGCTCACCATGTAACCATTGCGATTTCAACGGTTCAACATTTTTTAGCGGATCCTCGCCGCTGCCGCGCGGCGCGCCCGCCTCGATCCAATGCACCAGCATTTGCGCTTGCTCATTGGAGATCGAGCGATCGCCGATGAAATTTCCGATATGCGGATCGGCATACCAGGGCGGCATGCGCTTGGTGCGAATCACTTCGCGGATCATCGGCGCAAAACCGCGCACGTTTTCATAGCTTGTCATCGCCCAAGGGCCAATGCCGCCGGGACGGTGGCAGGCGACACATTTTTCTTGCAGCAATGGCGCGATTTGTTCGACGTAAGAAATTTTCGCGTGCTCCGCTTTTCGATCGCGCTCGGACAGATTGACGATGCAGCCGACTGCTTCGGCTTCTTTAATCTCGACCGGTTTATTGGCGAGAACCGACTTGAGCGCATCGGCTAAATAGTGATGCTGCGCTTCAGGTTTTTGCGCACCCAACGACAGCCGATCATCGACCGGCCCGCGATACGCGAGTTTCCAAGTCTTCGGATCGATCACGAACACATCAGCGGTTCGCGTGACACCCAACGCTTCGCCGACCAATTGTGTTTCGTCGCGCAAGATCGGCAGATCAATGGCGAACTCTGCAGCCTCGTGCATCAAAGCCGCGCGATCATCCTGTGGATTGGAATTAATCAACAAAAACTCAACGCCCTGTACTGCGAATTGTTTACGCACGGCGGTAAGCTCGGGCAACG
>JANOGO010000296.1:0-3897 GCA_031406045.1 Pseudomonadota bacterium | reverse complement strand
GTCGGCCGCTTCAAAGTCGGCGCCATGCATGCGGCGAAGACAGTCGCGATGGCCACACCGCAAGCGGTGGTGAAGATCGCGCCGCATCCAGCTGGGCGAACGGCGCCGCCGCAAAATCTAGACGAGGCGTGGGCGGAATTTTAACGACCAGGCAAAGCCTCGGTTAGAATCAAGGTTTTGCTTAGCGCTCGTTATGTCCAAACCTGAACACGAAGAAATCCGTCGCGGCGTTCGCGCGCTATGTGCGAATTTTACGCCGGACTATTGGCAATCGCTGGATGAGGCGCGCCTCTATCCTGAAGCATTCGTTAAAGCGCTGACCGCTGCCGGTTGGCTATCGGCGCTGATTCCCGAGCAGTACGGTGGATCGGGTCTGGGCGTGACCGAGGCGTCAATTATTCTCGAAGAAGTGAATCGTTCCGGCGCTAACTCCGGTGCCTGCCACGCGCAGATGTATGTGATGGGTACGCTGCTGCGGCACGGCTCTGCCGAGCAAAAGCAACGCTATTTACCGCGCATCGCGAATGGCGAGTTGCGCCTGCAATCATTCGCGGTGACCGAGCCGACCACCGGTTCCGATACGACCAAACTCAAGACCACAGCGATTAAAAAAGGCGATCGCTACATCGTCAACGGCCAAAAAGTCTGGACCTCACGGGTGCAACATTCCGATCTGATGTTGCTGCTGGCGCGCACTACGCCGCTGGCCGAGGTGAAGAAAAAATCTGAAGGCTTGTCGGTGTTTTTGGTCGAGCTGAAGGACGGTGAGAAAAAAGGCATGACACTGAAACCGATCCGCAACATGCCAAATCACGAAACCAACGAAGTATTTTTTGATAACTTCGAAGTGCCCGCGGAAAATTTGATCGGTGAGGAGGGCAAGGGTTTTCGTTACATTCTCGACGGCATGAACGCCGAGCGAATTCTGATCGCTGCGGAGTGCGTCGGCGACGGCCATTGGTTCATCGAAAAAGCGACGCGTTACGCCAAGGATCGCGTCGTATTCGATCGGCCGATCGGGAAAAATCAAGGCGTGGCGTTTCCCATCGCCCGCGCCCATGTCAATATCGAAGCGGCGAATCTGATGCGTTTTAAAGCTGCTGAAATGTTCGACGCCAACATCGCCTGCGGCGCCGAGGCCAATATGGCGAAACTGCTTGCCGCCGATGCGTCATGGGAAGCGGCCAATGTTTGCTTGCAAACCCATGGCGGCTTCGGCTTCGCGGCGGAATATGACGTCGAACGCAAATTTCGCGAAACCCGCTTGTATCAAGTCGCGCCGATCTCGACCAATCTTATCTTGGCTTACGTCGCTGAGCATGTGTTAGGCCTGCCGCGGACTTACTAAATTCCCTCCCGTTCAAGGGGAGGGGTAGGGCCGGGTAGGCCTTGGGCGATGGGTTGCAGCGCGGATAATCCATCCCCCGCCTTCCCCTTGCAGGGGAGGGCGTTTTCGCCCGCGCATTGCGGCACGAGTCGCAATCAACGCAGAAGGCCTGGCTAGATTTCCTTAATAGCAATGCCCTGAGAGGCAATCCCAGTAAGGCTCACAGACCATGCCATGCTGCAAGCCACTATCCATGCGCCTTTCAGGCTTAGTACATTTCTCCGTTTATCGGAAATTCACCCAAAATAATCAAAAGATATTTTTAAATAAGTAAAATAATCAATATAATACAGATATATTCTAATAAATTATCGAGGTAATTCGATGAAATCCTTAATCGCTCCGGGCGTCCAGTTGATGCGGCGTTTATCGCTGATCAACAAATTCCTGTTGGTCAGTTTTTTTATGCTGCTGCCGTTGATTTATACGGCGTCGTTGTATTTCGCCGAAACCCGTAAGCAAATGGACTTTATGCAAAGCGAGCGCGATGGTTTGCGTTACGTCAAGCCGCTGTTGACCCTGAGCCGTTTGGCGCAAGATCATCGCGACTTGACCTACGTGATCGGAAAAGGTAACGATTCGTTAGCGCCGCGTCGTAGCCAAGTTCGAGAAAAAATTCGCGCGTCGATCAAGGAGATCGACGTTGTAGAAAAAGAGTTAGGTCCGGCCTACGGCTCGGCGGTGCAATGGCGCAAAGTCACCGAAGGACTCAAGACGCTGGTGCAACCGGAGGTTTCTACCGACGTGGAAGGCGCGTTCGCGGAACACGTTGCACTGATTAAAGACATTCACGGCTTGATCGATATCGTGACGCTGGAGTCGAAGTTGTTGCTAGATTCCGACCCCGCCTCGTACCATCTGATGGACATCATTACCAGCAAAGTCCCCGGGCTGTCCGAACGCATTGCATCGGCGCGCGGAATCGGGACATCAATCATCATGCGTTCCGAATTGTTGACGGATGACCGCGTGCGGATGTCGGTGCTGGAAGCGGTTGCCCGCGAACGGTATCAGGGCTTAGTCGCCAACATTGACGAAATCATGGAATCATCGCTACTGGCTAAGACTGCGCTGGTTGATTCTCAGAAAACCCTAAGCGACGTTTCGCAGTTTCTCGGCGACATCGGCTTGATGCTCAGCCCCGGCGGTTTGTCGGTGTTAAGCGCCGACGTATTTTTTCAATCGAGGACGCAGGCGCTCAACAAAGTCTATGGATTTTCCGATCAAGCGATTCCGCTGCTCGATACCTTGTTGCAACAGCGGATCGGCGAGTATCGCTCGCAAGATCTACTGACACAAGCCATTGCGCTGGTTTGCCTACTTCTGGCGCTATACTTTTTCTTCGCGTTTTATTACACCGTCAAATCCGGAATCGCGTTTCTGAAGAAAGCGCTGGGACGCGTTGCGGATGGCGATTTCACCGGCAAAATCGAGGCGCGGGCTAAGGATGAAATTGGGCTGCTGACGCTGACGCTAAACGAAACGCAACAGCGCTTAGCGAAACTGACGTTAGATATTAATCGTGCGTCAGAGCAGGTGTATTTGGCGTCGAATCAGATCGCCGACGGCAACGATAATTTATCGCAGCGCACCGAGTCCCAGGCTTCCACCATTGAGCAGACCTCGGCCAGTTTGGAGAAACTCACCGCGACCGTTCAGCGCAACGCCGAAACTGCGGTTAACGCCAACCAACTCACTCAGGATTCCACGGGTGTCGCCGAGAAGAGCCGTTCGGCGATGCAGCGGGTAGCCGGCACCATGGCAGAAATCGAAACCAGCGCGGCAAAGATCGGCGACATTATCGCGTTGATGGATAACATCGCATTCCAAACCAATATCCTCGCTCTGAACGCCGCGGTAGAAGCAGCGCGCGCCGGCGAACAGGGGCGCGGCTTTGCGGTCGTTGCCGCCGAAGTGCGTAACCTAGCCAAACATTCCGCCGACGCCGCCAAAGAAATTAAAGGACTGATCGCGCAAACCCGCGAAAAAGTTTCCGCCGGTGTCGTGTCCGTCGATGATACGTTGACGACGATCCAAGAATCGCTCGTCGGAATTCAACGAGTCGCCGCGATGATGAGCCAAATTGCCGCCGCCTCTCGGGAACAAAGCGAGGGCATCGGCCAGGTCAATCGCGCGATGATGCAGATGGACGATTCGAATCAACAAAATGCTGCGATGGTGGAACAAGCGAGCGCGGCAACGGAATCGCTGAAGAACCAAGCGAACGCGTTGGTCAGTGCGGTGGGGCGATTCAAAGTCGATGGTGTTACGGACGAAACATCAGTACCGACGTTGACCGATTCGATACCCCGTTCTGCATCCGTTGCCGCGAATCGCCCGCCGCCAACGCAGCGGAATTTGAATCCGCGAGCGGTGCAAGAAAACGAAGAGTGGACGGAATTTTAGGCGGGGTACCGAACCCCAAAACTTGTCGTTTCCGGGAAGGCGGGAATCCATAGTACCTCTGTAGTTCAACCGACAGTGTTCTTGGCCAAGCAAAAAGAACTGCG
>JANOGO010000295.1:0-3836 GCA_031406045.1 Pseudomonadota bacterium | reverse complement strand
TGAGTTCACCTACATCGTAGTTAAATCGAGATTCGCTAATGTCGATGGCGCTGCGTTGCGCGAGCGCCGCGATGTCGGCGGGAAGTGCTGGCGCGTTGGGTATGCTCGCGCCTTCCACCAGCACAGGAATCACCCATTTTTTCTGATTCAGGGCTTCGCGAATCTCGGCGCGCACGAAGTCGTTCGGAGCATCGAGTCTGCGCTGACCCTGCTCGTTCTTGGCGTTGAGCCAATCTTTACCGATGACGGCAATTACGACTTTACTTTGCGAGATCCGCGCTTCGATGACTTTTGCAAACTCGGCCCCCGGCGCAATGGCATCCAGATCGCGAAAGACCTGTTCCTTGCCGAAATGATCGACCAAGCGATCATACAACCGCCCAGCAGAAGCAGCGCTGTCGTCCCGACGATAACTGATGAAAATGCCCATCATCGTTCCCCAGCCTTGAGGTGGTTCGGTATTCGTCGCGTAGCGATATGTGGAAGCAACACCGCGTATTTTCCAAGCAACGAACTCCTACTGTAGCGGCGCACGACACACGGGTCAATAGGCCAAAAGTTATAGGCCGCGGCAGGAGGAGGAACCCTAACAAACTAATGGGGTCGGTCAATGGCGCCGGGAATATGGGAGTGCTTTACCATCAATCAAAGGAGGGATAAGGTCAGGTCTCAATACTGTTCGATTAGCCGTTCGGGCTGAGCTTGTCGAAGCCCATTGACCCTTCAACTGGCTTAGGGCGAACATCGGCACGGTTTCGTCGGAAGAGAAAGCCCGGCTCGCACGCGATCACGGTTGTCATCACGTCATCGTCACGCGCGACTATCGGTTTTCCGAAGCCGTGATGCAGGCAAGTAGCGGCCACGGCGCGGATCTAATTATCGATGGTCTGGGCCAGCAAGCGATGACGGAAAATTTATCGGCGCTGCCGACGTTTGGTCATTGGGTCAGCCTCGGCCGAGCGAGCGGCGCCATTCCTACCGTCGATCCTCATGCACTGCTCGCAAAGAGCGCAACATTTTCCGCGCCGGCAGTATTGCATTACACCAGCGATCCAACTAGGCTGAGGCAAATGGCCGATCGTTTAAGGCAAGCGCTACAAATGTGAATGACGCGGCCACACATCGGCGCACGTTATCCGTTGGTTGCGGCGCGCGGTTCCTTGATCCTTATTCCATAGGCATAAATGTTTTGGCGCATGCCTGGAAGGCGCATGGGTGTTGCCTTGTGGCATGCCATGTGCCACGAGGCAATAGTGGTGCGGCTCGTGGCGCAGTGATCCCCGGCCGGCGGTGGAAAATATTTTCCTCGGGTCAAACTCTCCTTGTCGCGAACTCGAACTTAGGGCGATAATTCGCGTCTTACCGCTTTCGCATTCACCGCGCTCATGAATATTTCTTCACCCAGCCGCTACACCCATATTGCGATTACATTGCACTGGTTGATCGCGCTGATGATTATCTCTAATTTTGGACTTGGCTTAACCATGGTCGAGATGAGTTTATCGCCACAGAAATTAAAGTTTTTTTCGTGGCACAAGTGGGTCGGCGTGACCATATTTTCATTGGTGTGTTTGCGGGTATTGTGGCGGCTCGGTCACGCAGCGCCGGCGTTGCCTGCGAGCATGTCTTCATGGCAAGCGCGCGCGGCGCATTTGAGCCATGTGCTGCTCTACGTTTTAATGTTTGTGATTCCGCTGTCGGGGTGGCTGTACAGTTCCGCTTCGGGCAAGAGCGTGGTTTATCTCGGACTTGTGCCATTGCCCGATCTGGTGGCGGCCGACAAGGGATTGGCCGAGACGCTCAAAGAAGTTCATGAATATTTGAATTTCACGTTGGCGGCGTTTGTGGTGTTGCACATTGCGGCTGCTTGGAAACATCACCTGGTGGATCGCGACGATGTGATGGCGCGGATGTTACCGTTTCTTGCAAAAAAATGAGGATTAATATGGGTAGAAAAACAACTGCTATGGTTTTAAGTTTATTGTTTGTTGCCGCACCGGTTTGGGCGGAGCAGCAATTGGTTGTCGCGAAAAGCGAGATTAAATTTTCTGGCAAACAAATGGGCGTCGCGCAAGACGGCAAGTTCGGCAAATTCAGCGCGAAGGCGAATCTCGATCCGAAGAAGCCGGAAGCGAGTCGCGCTGAAATAACCGTTGAACTGAACAGTATGGATCTGGGGAGTGACGAGGCTAACGCAGAAGTGATTCGTCCGGATTGGTTTGATACGGCGAAGTTCCCGCAAGCGAAATTTGTGTCGACCAGCGTAAAAAATATTTCTGGTGATAAATTCGAGATGCGTGGAAAAATGACAGTCAAGGGTACAACGAAAGATGTCGTTGTGCCGTTCACGATAAAAGAGGCGGGCGGCGTGACGACGGCACAAGGCGCGATCGAAATCAAACGCTTGGATTACAAAGTCGGAGCGGGTATCTGGGGTGATTTGGAAACGGTAGCAAACGAAGTTCAAATAAAATTTTTATTGACCCTGTCCGGCACGCCGGCCAAATAGTTTCCGGAGACTAACGACCATCCGTTATTTCTTTTAAAAAATACAATGGCAGACGCTAAATCGTTCCACATGAGCGCCGAGGAATTCCGGCGTCACGGTAAAGAGGTGGTCGATTGGATTGCTGATTACTATGAGCGCGTCGAATCGCTGCCAGTTTTGTCGCAAGCCAAGCCTGGCGAAATTCGCGCGTCGTTACCCATTCAGGCGCCACGACAGGGTGAATCGTTTCGCGCCATCATGTCGGACGTTGATCGACTCATCATGCCTGGGATTACACACTGGCAGTCACCAAATTTCTTTGCGTTCTTTCCTGCCAATTCGTCTGCGCCGTCGCTGCTTGGAGAAATGCTGTCTGCCGGGCTCGGCGTACAGGGGATGTTATGGGCGACCAGCCCCGCTTGCACCGAACTAGAAACCCATGTGCTCGATTGGCTTGTCGACATGCTGGATTTGCCGGCGAAATTCAAATCCAGTAGCAGCGGTGGCGGTGTGATTCAAGATACGGCATCGAGCGCCGCGCTATGCGCGCTGCTTGCGGCGCGTGAGCGTTCGACAAGTTTTGCCGCCAACGAGCACGGTGGCGATGGAAAGTTAATCGCTTACACCTCCAACCAAGCGCACTCGTCGATTGAAAAAGCAGTGAAAATCGCTGGTCTCGGACGCAAGAATTTGCGTTTGATCGACGTCGATGAACATTTTGCGATGCGCCCCGAGTTGCTGCTGGAGCAAATTAAAACAGATCGCGCGGCAGGTCTCGTGCCCTGTTTCGTATCGGCTACCATCGGCACGACATCATCGAACGGACTCGATCCTCTGCGCGCGATCGGCGAGATTTGCCGTGCGGAAAGTATTTGGTTTCACGTCGACGGTGCGATGGCGGGCACCGCTGCGCTATGCCCGGAATTTCGCCACATTCAAGATGGATTGGAATTGGCCGACAGCTATTGCTTTAATCCGCATAAATGGATGTTCACTAATTTCGATTGCGATTGTTTTTATGTGGCGGATCGCGCCGCGCTGATCAACACGTTGAGCATTTTGCCGGAATACCTAAAAAATCAAGCGACCGAATCCGGCGCTGTGATCGATTACCGCGATTGGCATGTTCCGCTCGGGCGGCGCTTTCGCGCGCTTAAACTTTGGTTCGTGATTCGCCACTATGGCGTCGAAGGTTTACAGCATCATATTCGCGAACATGTTCGGTTGGCACAGGAATTTGCCGGGTGGGTGCGCGAATCAGAAGCGTTTGACCTTGCCGCTGCCGCGCCGTTGAACTTAGTCTGTTTTCGTCATCGCGGTGGCGATGAAGTGAATCGGAAATTATTGG
>JANOGO010000251.1:0-12804 GCA_031406045.1 Pseudomonadota bacterium | reverse complement strand
CGCTACGCATCGCGTCGACCATGGGCCGCGATCAAGGCTGGCTCGCCGAGCATATGTTGATCCTCGGCGTCGAATCGCCGAAGGGAGAAAAAAGTTATGTCGCCGCCGCATTCCCGAGCGCCTGCGGCAAAACCAATTTCGCCATGTTAATTCCGCCAGCGGCATTCAAAGGTTGGAAAGTGACGACCATCGGTGACGACATCGCGTGGATCAAACCCGGCCCTGATGGAAAATTTTACGCGATCAATCCGGAAGCCGGTTACTTCGGCGTCGCGCCGGGCACGTCGGAGCAATCGAATCCGAATGCGATGGCGACCATGAAAGAAAATTGCATCTTTACCAATGTCGCGCTGACAGCGGACGGCGATGTGTGGTGGGAAGGCATGAGCAAAGAAGCGCCGGCGGAATTGATCGATTGGCAAGGACAGAACTGGACGCCGCAAAGCGCTAAAGAAAGCGGACGTAAAGCAGCGCATCCGAATGCGCGTTTCACCGTGCCGGCGAGCCAATGCCCGTCGCTCGACCCGAATTGGGAAGCCTCGCAAGGCGTGCCGATCAGCGCGTTTATTTTCGGTGGCCGTCGCAGCACCGCGGTGCCGCTGGTTCTGGAAGCGTTCAACTGGAATCACGGCGTGTACATGGCTGCGACCATGGGTTCGGAAACGACCGCTGCCGCCGCTGGAAAAATCGGCGAAGTGCGGCGCGATCCGTTCGCGATGTTGCCGTTCTGCGGCTATCACATGGGCACCTATTTTCAGCATTGGCTCAATATGGGCAGCAAAGTCAAAGAACCACCGCGAATTTTTTCCGTCAATTGGTTTCGTACCGACGACAACGGTAAATTTATTTGGCCCGGCTTCGGCGAAAACATGCGCGTGTTGAAATGGATCATTGATCGCGTTCGCGGCCGTGCCAACGCGCAGCAAACCACCTTCGGCTGGGCGCCGGAACGGGGCGATATCGAATGGTCGGGCCTCGATTTTTCTGCGGAACAATACCAACGCGTCACCAATCTCGATAGCGCGAGTTGGAACGAAGAACTGACGTCCCACGGCGATCTGTTCGAAAAATTGAAAGATCGTTTACCGAAAGAATTAGTATTACAGCGCGAGTTATTGCAATTGAGTTTGGCGCGCCGCTAAGTTTTTTCGTTGCCGCGCCGCAAGGCAAGACCGACGCGGCTCGTGGCAGGTGCTAGGCTGCGAGCCATTATCTATGCGCCTCTCCGGGCTATCACTATTTAATTTTTTCCGCTGCGCTCAACACGCGATCGATGAACTGTTGCGTGGCGCCCAAGTAATTCGCAGGATCCATTAGCGTTTCTAAATCGCTCGGCGCGATGTGCGCTTGAATAGTTTTATCCTCAAGCAATATTTCGCGAAGATGCCGCGATTCATTCACTGATTTCCGGCAAGCCTGCTCGACTAAGTGATGGGATTCTAATTTCCCGACATGTATTGCCAGTGCCATCGCAACCGCTTCTGCCATCACCAGCCCGTTGCCGCGATCGAGATTGCTGCGCATTCGCTCGGCATTAACCTCAAGCCCGGCGATCACATCGTTCATTTCCTTCAATGCATCCGATGCAAGCCGGAAAATTTCCGGCAGCGTTTCCCATTCCGCTTGCCAACCGCTGAGGCCGCGCTCGTGTTCTTGCGGCATCGCCGACAACATCGTCGAAACTAATCCGGGCACGCGGATCGCGGCGGACAACGCGCTGGCGCAGCCGACTGGATTTCGCTTGTGCGGCATCGTCGACGAGCCGCCGCGCCCCGGCGCGCTGGGTTCTGCCAATTCACCAACATCGGTTTGCATACACAACGACACGTCGCGCGCGATTTTCCCGAGCGTTCCGACTATGAGGCCCAGTGTCGTCGCGACTTCTACCACGCGATCGCGCTCGCCATGCCAAGGCATCTCCGGCGATACGAGATCGAGTTCCTGCGCAAGCGCCGTTGCGATCGTAATTGCTTTATCGCCGAGCGATGCAAGCGTTCCGGCGCCACCGCCGAATTGCAGCACTAACATTCTTGATCGCATTTCATTGAGCCGTTCGCGATGGCGCGTTACGGCGTCGAGCCATCCGGCAACTTTGAGTCCGAAGGTGATCGGCAATGCGTGCTGCAATAATGTGCGGCCGACCATCAGCGTTGCGCGATGTTGCTCGATTTGTGTAATTAAATTTCGTGACAGGTTTGCGAGATTCTGGTCAATTGCATTCAGCCCATCGCGCAATTGCAAAACCAAGCCGGTATCGATTACGTCCTGGCTGGTCGCACCCCAGTGAACAGATTTTGACGCTTCCGCACTACCTTTCTCGACCAACGCAGTTAATTGTTTGACCAACGGAATGGCAAGATTACCGGCAATTACCGCAGCGCTTTTTAACGCGAGCAAATCAAATCGCGAGGCATCGCAATGGTTTGCAATTGCCGTCGCGGCGGCGGCTGGGATGACGCCGACCTTCGCTTGCGCGCGCGCAAGCGCCGCTTCGAAATCGAGCATGCGCTGAACGCGAGAATGATCGGAAAAGATTTCGCTCACCAGGCTAGCAATCAAAGAATACCGTTTCGGATTTGCCTTGGAGGGCAATATCCCAAATCAGCGCCAGCGCATTGCCATCACGCCCGTTAGCGATCAGCGTGCGACGGCGTTCGGCCGGGACGCTGTTGAGCACAGCGTCTTCAACATTGCTCGGCTCATCGGGAAAATACATTCGCGTCACCAAATGTTTTAGCAGACCGCGCATGAAAAGGTTTACCGCGACATGCGGTGCTTGCATCGTCGCATTTGCGCCCGGCACTTGACCGGGCTTAATGGTCGTGAACGAGAATGCACCTTCGTTATCCGTCGCTACACGTCCGTGGCCCTTAAACTTACCGTTACCGTCATACCGACCATCGGCATCCGCTTGCCATAATTCGACTAGCGCATCGATCACCGGTTTACCATCGCCATCGAGCACGCGTCCGGAAATGGTGATGCGTTTCGCCGTAGTTAAATGGGCAGTGAGATCATTCACGGCAATTCGCTCGAGCCCGATGTGAAAGAACGGCCCGACCGTTTGCGAGGGCGTGGTAATTTCCCTCATACGTGATTCGTCTCCGTTGGCGTTGCATCGCAGCCGCGCAACACAATATCGAACCGGTAGCCAAGCGCGGTATCGGGAATAGTCGTGTCCCAATCGAAACTCGAGACCAACCGAGTGCGCGCACGTTCGTTGGCAATGCTGTTGAATATCGGATCGAACACGAGCAACGGATCGCCGGGGAAATACATTTGCGTGACCAAGCGCGTCGCGAAGGCCGGCCCGAATAACGAGAAATGAATATGCGCCGGCCGCCACGCGTTGTGGTGATTGCCCCAAGGATAAGCGCCGGGCTTAATTGTGACGAAGCGATAGTGGCCGTTCGCGTCGCTGAAGCCGCGGCCGAATCCGGTGAAATTTGGATCAAGTGGCGCAGCGTGCTGATCGCGCTCGTGACGATAATGTCCCGCCGAATTCGCTTGCCACACTTCGATCAGCGTATGCGGAATCGGCCGATTGTTTTCATCAAGGATACGGCCGCTAACGATAATGCGTTCGCCGACCGGCTCGCCGTCGTGTTGCCGCGTTAAATCATGCTCGTTTGGCGCAAAATCGCTCGTGTCAAAGCGCGGCCCAGTTACTTCGGTGATGGTGTGTTCCAGTTTGATCAGTGGCTGCGTCGGTGCGCGCTTTTTTGACGATCCATACGCCGGATGAAGATACGCCGGTTGCGCGCCCGCGATCGGGCGCTGATAGCGAATGATGTCAGGCACGCGGTCTATTCCGTTAGTTAGCGAGCTATTTCTTATCCAACTCGGCAAACACTTCACGCGCGATGCGGAACGATTCCACGCCCGCGGGCACACCGCAATACACCGCCGCTTGCATGAACACCTCTTGCATTTCTTCGCGGGTGACGCCGTTGGTGATCGCGCCCTTGATGTGCAGCTTGAGCTCGTGGGGCTTGTTCAATGCCGTCAGCATTGCGAGATTCAACAAGCTGCGGGTTTTGCGCGGTAAACCTTCGCGCGTCCAAATCGCGCCCCAGCAATACTCGCTGATAAATTCTTGAAACGGACGATTAAAATCGTCGGCGTTTTTCATCGCGTTCTCGACGTAATCTTTTCCCAGCACCGCCTTGCGCGTATCGAGGCCGCGCTGAAGTAAATCTTTATCCATTACTATTTCCCCCAAAAGTGATTAAAATCGATTGCTTGAAACGGCAAGCGTAGCGTGCTGTTTCAAAGGGCATGATCTGCGAGCCAGTATCCATGCGGCTTCCAGGCATGGTGCTAATTTGAAAAGGTCAAATGTTCATCGCGCAATTCGTACAAACCCGAAATAAAAACGGTTTTTTCAGCGCTACTCTGTCCCGCGATGAGTTCGATATTTTTCGTCTCTAACCATTGCGAAAGCAATAATATCAAAGCTTGATTCGCTTTGCCGTTTTCCGGCGGCGCGGCGATACGAACTTTCAAGCGATCGCCCAACGCGCCGACAATCTCCGAGCGGCTTGCGCCCGGAACCACTTTAATTCGCAACTCGATGCCGTTCGAACGCTGGCGTACAAATGCGACAGGCTGTTTAACGGACGCCAAGCGCTTGCAATAATTCGTCCGGCGAATCGATCATCAACGCCGCGCCCCATCGCGCCGGCGGATTGCCGTTACCGAGATAACCATAGCGCGCAACGACCGGCGTCATCTGCGCGGCGAGCGCCGCTTGAATGTCGCGCTCGTCGTCGCCGACATAGGCGATATTTTTTGAAGGCGGCAAATTCAATTTTTTTGCTGCGGCGATCAATCCTTCCGGATCGGGCTTAAGTTGGGTGACGCTATCGCCGGTGATCACGCAGCTTACGCGCTGCGAAATATTCAACGCAGCCAACAGCGGCGCGGTAAAGCGGCTGTGTTTGTTGGTGACGATTCCCCATGGAATCGCGCGCGTTTCGAGCGTGTCGAGAACTTGCTCAATGCCGTCGAACAAGCGCGTTTCACGACATAAATTTTCTTTGTAAAGGGTCAGATATTCCGCCTTCAATGCTTCATATTCGGCGTGCTGCGGTTTGATACCAAAACCGACTTCCAGCATACCGCGCGCGCCCATGGAAACCAGCGGCCGCGACCGGCTGAGCGGCACATCGGGTTTATCGTGACGCCGCAGTAAAAGATTCAGTGCACCACCCAGATCCGGCGCGGTGTCGGCGAGCGTACCGTCGAAATCGAACAGAACGGCATCGACCATTAGGCGCGCGTGCCGACGATGTAGTTGACGCTGGTGTCGGCGCCAAGCCAATAAACTTTGGTGAACGGGTTGTAACTCATACCGATCAGATGATCGACCTGTAAATCGGCGCGGCGCGCAAAATTCGCGAGTTCCGCCGGCTGGATAAATTTACCGTAATCGTGCGTGCCTTTCGGCAGCAGATTGAGCACGTACTCCGCGCCGATGATGGCAAATAAATACGCTTTAGGATTTCGATTGATGGTCGAGAAAAAAACCCAGCCGCCGGGCTTCACCAAAGTCGCGCAGGCTTGCACCGTCGCGGCGGGATCGGGCACGTGTTCGAGCATTTCCATGCACGTGACTAAATCGAAACTATGCGGTCTTTCGAGGGCTAAATCTTCCGCGGAAATCATCCGGTAATCGACGCTTTCGCCGCTTTCCAGCAAATGCAGTTTCGCGACTTTGAGCGGCTTATCGCCCAGATCGATGCCGGTCACGTTTGCGCCGCGCGCCGCCATGCTCTCGGCGAGAATGCCGCCGCCGCAGCCGACATCCAACACGGATTTTCCGCGCAACTGAACTTTCGCATCGATGTGATTGAGCCGCAACGGATTGATTTCATGCAGCGGCTTAAATTCGCTGTTCTTGTCCCACCAACGATGGGCCAAGTCTTGAAATTTCTTTAACTCAAGCGGATCGACGTTCATTTACTTTTCCTTGCACCAAGTTTATTTTGCCAACTTTGCGTTTTTGCATAGATCGCATCAATATCCAAATGTGTTACGACACGATTTTCCAATAAGCGGTTGCCGGCGATCCAAACATCGCTGACATGCTCGCGGCTCGCAGCGTACACGAGATGCGATGCGGCATCGTAGCAGGGCGAGGTCTCGATACTCGATAAATCGACCGCGACGATATCGGCCGCCTTGCCGGGCTCGAGTGAACCGATTTCATCATCCAGGCCAAGCGCTCGCGCGCCGTTCAACGTCGCCATGCGCAACGCTTGGTGGGCGGGCACGGCATCGGCTCTTCCGCTACTGCCTTTCGCCAAAAGTGCCGCAAGCCGCATTTCGGCAAATAGATCGAGACGATTGTTACTGGCGGCGCCATCGGTGCCGAGCGCAACGTTTACGCCCGCATCGAGGAGCGCCGCGCTCGGCGCGATGCCCGATGCGAGCTTCAAATTCGAGGTCGGGCAATGCACGACGTGGCACGCTTGCCGCGCGAGCAGCGCGATTTCCAACGGGTTTAAGTGTACGGCGTGCACTGCGATGAAATTCGGGCCAAGCAAACCCAATCGGCTCATCCTCTGGATCGGCCGCATGCCATGCTGGGTTTGGCTTTGATTAATTTCGTCGATGGTCTCGTGCAGGTGCATATGGATTGGCACGTTGAGCTGTTCCGAATAGGTCAACACCTTGGCGAAACTTTTATCGGTGACCGTGTAGGGCGCATGGGGCGCGAGGCAAAATTTCAGCAACGGCGCATCACGGAACGCGTCGCGCGTCTCAAGGCCGCGATGTAAATAAGCATCGGCATCACCGGCATAATTGGACGGAAATTCGATCACGATCATCCCGAGCATCCCGCGCATACGCGCGTCCACCGTCGCCTGCGCCGCCGCCTCGGGGAAAAAGTACATATCATTAAAGCAGGTAATACCGGCGCGCAACATTTCGGCGCAGGCGAGCAGGGTTCCGTCATAAACAAAGCCGGACGACACATGCGCCGCTTCGGCAGGCCAAATGTGATCGTTCAGCCATGCCATCAACGGTAGATCGTCGGCGAGACCGCGCATCAAGGTCATGGCGGCGTGGGTATGCGCATTGACTAGGCCGGGAATGAGAACATGATTGCCCAGGCCAACACGCTGGCGCGGCTCGTACTGAACGTGGGCTTCACGCGTCGGCAGCAATGCGACGATACGGCCGGATTGCACCGCAATGCTGTGATCATATAACACCGTATTCGCCGGGACAACGGGCACGATATGTTGCGCGTCAATTAGCGTATCAATCAGGGTTGCCATGGATAAAAAAGTCAAAAAAAAGCCCCGCATTAGGCGGGGCTTTATTGTAGCGAGTTTCGCTTACTTCTGCTTTACACCATGAATTTCAACATCCACACGGCGATTGGGCTGCAAGCAACGAATCAACTTCTTAGTGGCCTTGTTGCCTTTACATTGAACCACCGGCTCACGCTCACCGCGACCTTTATTGGTGATCTTGCTGCCGTCGACGCCTTTTTTGACCAAGTAGTTTTTGACGGTCTTAGCGCGGCGCTCGGACAGGCGCTGGTTATAAGCGTCGGAACCTAAGCGATCGGTGTGACCGGTCAGATCAATGCGATCGATGGTATCGACAATGTAGTTCTTAATCTTGTCGGCAACATCGTCCAACTTCGCACGGCCGGCTGGCAACATGTCTTTTTCGCGATAGCGATCAAACTTGAACAACACGTCCGCGGACAAGCTGATCTTTTCGTAATCCGGCGCCGGGATCGGTGCGGATTTCGCTGCGGGCATTTGTACATCGCCTGCCGCTGACGGAGCCGTGTTGCGAACCGTACCCGGTACTGCGGCTGCTGGCGCAACCGGTGCGGGGCCTGCGCCGCCTTGCGAGTTAGCCGGAGCGGGAATATCCATCGGCCGATCTTCACCACGAACGACTTGCGTCGGCGGAGCGGGGATCGGTGGCGGTGGCGGCGAATCCGGCAACGCACTAGCTGTTGCCATCGGTGCGGCGTCCGCACCCATGCCGGAATCACTGGCGATAGGAGCAACGTTTCGCACCGTGCCGGGAACCGAGACGGGCGGCGCGGCAGGCGCTGCTTTGGCCATTGCACCTTCCGTCGGCGCCGCACAATCATCGACTAACGCACCAGCGCGGCTCTTACGCGGCGGGCATTGCGGGAATTCGTTACTCGAATCCGTAACAGCGTCGGCCATTGTGCCAGCACCCGCGGCAGCGTCGCCCTCTGGGCCTGTATTGCGCACTGTGCCGGGAACGGCGACGGCCGGTGCGGCAGGAACAGCTCTTGCCGGTGCGGCAGATTTCGCGGCAGGTTCTGCCGCTTTTGCGGCTGGCGCCGCCGGTGCGGCCGGAGCAGCAGCAGTGGCTTTCGAAGCTTGGAAGGCGCAATCGCCCGGATGATCTGGGCTGTTCGCCGAGTATCCGAGGTTTACACAGCCGCCGAAGCCGGTTTTAACCGGCGCTTTTTGACCATCGGCTAAGTGACCGTGGGTCGCTTCGCCGACTTGGTGGCTACCCAATGCGGCGTCCCCAGCGGCCGAGGCCACCGCAGCGGTTGCCGCAGCTGGCGCAGCGGCTTTCGAGTCCGCCATCGCGGCGGGCTTATCGGCCATATTTTTCGCGGCGGCTTCACATCCGTCAGTGCTTCCGGCAGTGGACTCAACGCAACCGCCGGCGCCGGCGGTTACTGTTTTGCCGCTACCATCTTTAACATTTGCCTTGCCACCGGCCGCGCCGGACGCCGAAGCGGCGGAAGCAGTAGCCGTGCTAGCGGCAGCTGTTGCGGCGGCGGGGGCGGCTGCCTTGTCGGCTACCATTTCTTTCTTGTCGGCCATCGCTGCAGGCGGTGCCGCAGCCATTGCAGCTTTGCCGCAATTCGCGCCTGGCGCGGCGGCGCCACTGGTTTCGACGCAATCGCCCGCACCGAAGCGGACCGAATTGCCATTCCCATCTTTTAACGCACTGAAATCATGCGCGAGAACGCCGTAACTGACGGCAAGCCCCGCCGCCATGGCGGCACTAATGGCCACTAACCGTAGTCTTTTCATCTATCACTCCCGAAAATTAAAAGCATCTTTACGAAACCTTGAGATAGTCTGATACGCAATGGAACTGCGCTCAAACAGCTGGCCGACTGAAACACTGGTGCGATGATACACCGAAAGCCATCGCCCTATACAGCACTTCACGTCCGGAGCGGGGTATTCAACTGAGGTGCTCCGAAAATCGGCTAAATTATTTCAGTAACTCTGTGTTAATCCTACCCTATTGGGATTTCGCAAGGAAAGAAAAACCTCGCCTAGGCTGGCACCGGTAGGGTGTTAGTGGTAACATTGTTGCAATTTCGCAACACCATTCTTATCCCTAAATTTCACTGAAATCCGCCTCGCTCCATGGAACCTTTTGCTAAAGAAACAATACCCGTCAGCCTCGAAGAGGAGATGCGCCGTTCCTATTTAGACTACGCAATGAGCGTTATTGTCGGTCGGGCGTTGCCCGATGTCCGTGATGGCCTCAAGCCGGTGCATCGGCGCGTCATGTTCGCGATGTACGAAGCGAACAACGTTTGGAATCGACCATTTGTAAAATGTGCCCGTATCGTCGGTGATGTGATGGGTAAGTTCCATCCGCACGGCGATAACGCTATTTATGATGCACTCGTGCGCATGGCCCAGGATTTTTCCTTACGTTACCCGCTGATCGACGGGCAGGGCAATTTCGGCTCGGTCGACGGCGATAATCCGGCGGCGATGCGCTATACCGAGTGCCGCTTGGCGAAAATCGCCGGCGAGTTGATGGCCGATATCGACAAAGAAACCGTTGATTTTGTGCCAAATTACGATGGCAAAGAATTTGAGCCGTCGGTTTTGCCGTCGCGTATCCCAAATTTACTGCTGAACGGATCGAGCGGCATTGCGGTGGGGATGGCAACCAACATGCCGCCGCACAATTTGACCGAAGTGGTTGATGCTTGTGTCGCCCTGCTGAAAAATCCCGAGCTAACGATCGATGATCTGATCAAGATTATTCCGGCGCCGGATTTCCCAACCGCCGGCATCATATATGGTATCGAGGGCGTCCACGACGGATACCGTACCGGGCGCGGTCGGGTAGTGATGCGTGGCCGTATTCACTTTGAAGATCTCGATAAGGGTGGCCGCCAGTCGATCATCATCGACGAATTGCCGTACCAGGTGAACAAAGCCAATTTGCTGATCAAAATCGGTGAATTGGTGCGCGAAAAGCGTGTTGACGGCATTTCCGATCTGCGCGATGAATCGGACAAGTCTGGGATGCGAGTGGTGATCGAGCTCAAGCGCGGTGAAGTGCCCGAGATTGTTCTGAACCACTTGTATAAGCATACGCAACTCCAAGACACCTTCGGCATGAACATGGTCGCCTTGGTCGATGGTCAGCCACGCTTATTGAATCTGAAACATATTCTCGAAGCATTTCTGCGCCATCGCCGCGAAGTCGTCACGCGTCGCACGGTATTTGAATTGCGCAAAGCGCGAGAGCGCGGCCACATTTTGGAAGGCTTGGCCGTTGCGCTGTCAAATGTAGATGAAATCATAGCGCTGATTAAAGCCTCGGAAACACCGGCGATCGCCAAAGAAAAGTTGATCGGCAAGCTGTGGCGCTCGAAGCTGGTCGAAGAAATGTTGGGCAGGACTTCCACGGATAGCTCCCGCCCTGATGGTCTGGGTGCCGAGTTTGGATTGCAGCAGGATAAGAAAAGTAACGGTTATCGATTGTCCGAGGTTCAGGCGCAGCGCATTTTGGAAATGCAATTACAGCGCTTGACCAATTTGGAACAGGACAAGATTGTTCAGGAATACAAAGAGGTGATGGATCAAATTGTCGACTTGCTAGATATCCTTGGTAGCCCGGCGCGCATCACGAAAATTATCGGCGATGAACTTGCCGACGTCAAAAAGCAATTTGGCGACAAGCGGCGCACCGAAGTCATCGCCAACGGTCAAGAAATGAGTATCGAAGATTTGATCACGCCGGAAGACGTCGTGGTGACGTTATCGCACGGTGGCTACATCAAAGCGCAACCGTTGGCTGACTATCGCGCGCAAATCCGCGGTGGACGCGGCAAGCAAGCTACGGCGACTAAAGAAGACGATTTCATAGAAAATCTCTTTATTGCTAACACCCACGATACGATTTTGGCGTTTTCCAATCGTGGCCGTGCCTATTGGCTCAAGGTTTACGAAGTGCCGACGGGCAGTCGCATCAGCCGCGGCAAGCCGATCGTGAATTTGATGCAAATCGAAGAACACGAAAAGATCAATGCCGTGTTGTCCGTCAAAGAATTTGATGCCAATCACTACGTCTTCATGGCAACCCAATTAGGTACGGTCAAGAAAACGCCATTGGCAGATTTTTCCAATCCGCGCAAGGCCGGCATCATCGCGGTCGATTTGGACGAGGGCGATCGCTTGATCGGCGTTGCAATTACCGACGGCAAACACGACGTCATGCTGTTCTCCGACGAAGGCAAGGCGGTACGCTTCGACGAGAACGACGTGCGGCCGATGGGTCGTAACGCGCGCGGCGTTCGTGGTATGCGGCTGACCAAAGACGGCAAGGTCATTGCGTTATTGGTCGCGGAAAACGAACAGCAATCGGTGCTGACGGCGACGGAAAAAGGTTATGGCAAGCGTACCTCAATTGTCGAGTACACCCGCCATGGGCGCGGCACTCAGGGCATGATCGCGATTCAAACCAGTGCGCGCAACGGCAAAGTGGTCGCGGCGACGTTGGTTACAAAAGATGACGAAATCATGTTGATCACCGGTGCCGGCGTGTTGGTGCGGACCAAGGTGAAAGGCATACGCGAAATGGGCCGCTCCACTCAGGGCGTAACCTTGATTGGATTAGATGATGGCGATACGTTGGTGAGCGTGTCGAGAGTGGCGGAATCGGAGGAAGATCCGGAGTGACGCAGATTTTTAATTTCAGCGCAGGTCCGGCGGTGTTACCCGCCGAGGTGTTGAAGCAAGCGCAGAGCGAAATGCTTGATTGGCATGGCAGCGGCATGTCGGTAATGGAAATGAGCCATCGCGGGCCGGAATATATGTCGATTCAAGCCGAAGCGGAAAAGGATTTGCGCGAGTTGCTGTCCGTTCCGGCGAACTACAAAATGTTATTCCTGCAAGGCGGCGCTACGACTCAATTTGCGGCGATACCGATGAATTTGTTGCGTGGAAAAACGTCAGCTGATTACGTCAACACCGGCGAGTGGGCGAAGAAAGCGATCAAAGAAGCAAAGCTGTATTGCAAAGTGAATATCGCGGCATCGAGCGAAGATAAAAACTTCACGTATGCGCCGCCGCAAGCCGCTTGGCAGCTTGCGAAGGACGCCGCCTACGTTCATGTCTGCACCAACGAGACCATTGGTGGCGTTGAGTTTAATTGGGTCCCGAATACCGGCGATGTGCCGCTCGTGGCCGACATGTCGTCGCATATTTTATCGCGTCCGGTTGAGGTCAGCCACTACGGCATGATTTACGCCGGCGCGCAAAAAAATATCGGGCCGGCCGGGTTGACCATCGTGATCATCCGCGATGATTTGCTCGGCCAAACCCTGCCCGGTACCCCGACGATGCTGGACTATAAAGTCCAAGCCGAGAACGATTCGATGTTGAACACACCGCCGACCTATAGTGTCTATATTGCCGGTTTGACCTTCCAGTGGCTTAAGCGCGGCGGCGGGCTGGCGGCGATGGAACAACAAAACATCGCCAAAGCCAATATGATTTACGACTTAATTGACGGCGGCGATTT
>JANOGO010000249.1:0-4204 GCA_031406045.1 Pseudomonadota bacterium | reverse complement strand
TTGGGCTGAGGAACGATGCCCAACATGCTTTTTTCGATAAAGGGATGTTGGGTTTCGTTCCTCAACCCAACCTACGGCGCTGAGTTGTTGGGAGATGAGACGGGCAATTCCCTCCCTTGTACCTTGGGGACGGGGGAGGGCTAGGGTGGGGGCGACCGAATTTCCGACATGGCCTAATAACCAATGGCCCAAGACCACCCCGTATCCATGCGCGTCTCCAGGCATATCCATTGAAACAGCAAGCTAGATAAGCCTCCTGGCACGATGGGATTTATCATTCTTGCGGCGGCGCGCCGGGCATCGCAAACGGTTTTCCATTAATCGTCCCCTTCCCTGCTTTCCATTCGAAATGGGATTTCAGTATTTTTCCTTCGCGCGTGATGTAGCCCTGCTGCTCCACGCCCTGTAATTGTTGCTGCATCACTTCTGCAGCAGCAGCTTTTTCGTCATCGGTCTGCTTACCTGCGCCGGAGAGTTTCATCACGAGGGCTTCCGGTATCGCGATATCAAACGCCGCATTCACTTTGCCGATCATTCCCAACGGATTCGCAAAATCTTCCGCCGTTGCGCCGGGAATTTTCACGTTGCCCTTAAACATCGCCTCGCCCTCGGTGGTGGTGAAGCTGATGCGATCGATGATCAACTCGGGATTATTTTTCAGCAAATCGGGGACGTACTGTTTCCACGGCGCGAGCGACGCCGCAGTCATTTCTTCCGGCGTTTTGTGTTTGCCGGAATAAATTTCACCGAAGGCTTTGATGAATTTTTCCAGCGTCGGCGTGTGCATATGCTTAATGGAAAAATCGTAGTGCGCCGGGCCATAACCGTCGGTGCCTACCAGCAGTTTATCAGCGCCCATTTTTGCGGTCACATCGGAAAAGCCGGCCGCTTCGCTCATATCGGCGAGATAAGTGATGTCTTTCAGCGTGAACGCCTTGCCCGGATCGCTCGCGCTGGAAAAACTCATTTCTTTGATCGTGCCGTTATCTTTGCCGAAATAAAATATCGAGGCCTCGTTCAAGCGCCGTTTGTCGGTCAACAAATGTAAGCCCGACATCTTGATGGTTTCTTTCTTTTGACCACCGGTAAATTCAAAACCCGCAGCGGTGATGTCGCCCTTGTAGGTCGCCACATCCTTGGTGAAGTCGACCTTGCCCTGCAGGCCTTTCCAATTCAGCGTGCCGGCGCCTTCTTTCGGCGAAAGTGTTACGGCGGGACTGGTCATCAGCGACGTGCCGCCGCCGGCAAAGTTCATCGTAGTCGTTATCTCCAGCGGTTTTTTGCCGGCAAAGGCTTTGCTGATTTGCTGCTGAACTTTTTCATCGAACACTAATTCCGTGTCGATCTTCGCCAATGCCAAACTACCGCCGGCAAACGGCCCATGCTTGATATGGTTGCGAATCGTGATGCTGATCGGCTTGATCGGTTCCGAAGAAATAGCAGCAGGCTCATCCACCGTCGTATTCGGTTCATTCGCGTCGCTCGGCTCGCCTGGATTTTCTTTGGGCATCTTTTGCATTTCCGCCAAACTGCGAAACAAATCGCCGGCAATTTCTATGGTAGTGTCTTCCGTCGATGAAAAAACACCGCCTTGAAAATTACGTTTGATGACTTTCATGTAGGGCGCCGATGCCAACATTCGTTCGCTGTTGCGAACCAGCGTTGATTCGGCATTTCTGCCGATCAGCCAAGCCGAAGCGGGGTAAGCAAGTGCGAGCAGCGCGATCGCAATTGCGATCCAGTTCTTTTTCATAGACGTCCTTTAATGGATAATTTTGATTTGGCGAACTCTATTTCTTCCCTGTATTCTAGTACAACTTCGTTTTCACCTGCGCTTGCCACCCAATGAAAATCACCGCCATCGATACCATCAATCTTGCCGAATTCCCCAATGTGCTGTGGGTGCAAATCCATACCGACGAAGGGCATATCGGCCTCGGTGAAACGTTTTACATGGCACAGCCGGTTGCCGCTCATGTGCACGAATCGTGCGCGGCTTATTTGCTCGGCAAAAATCCACTGGAAATCGATAAACACAGTTGGAATTTTTTGCGTACCTACGTCGGCTTCGCCAGTGCCGGCGCGGAGATTCGTGCGGCGTCGGCAATCGACGTGGCGCTGTGGGATATTTTCGGTCAAGTAACCAATCAGCCGATTTACCAATTACTCGGCGGCGCGAGCCGAGACAAGGTTCGCGTTTATAACACCTGCGCGGGCTACAAGTACGTTCGCGCGAAGCCGGTGCAATCGTACGACAATTGGGGTATGGCGAAGAAAAGTAAAGCGCGGCCTTACGAAGATCTCGACGCGTTTATGAATCACGCCGATGAGCTGGCGTTGAGCCTGCTCGACGAAGGCTACACCGGCATGAAAATTTGGCCGTTCGACGAATACGCCGAAGCCTCGCGCGGTTCGTATATTTCCAACGCCGATTTGAAAACTGCGCTGAACCCCTTCGAGAAAATTCGCAAAGCCGTCGGCGATAAAATGGACATTCACGTCGAGTTTCATTCGCTGTGGAATTTGCCGATGGCGATTCGCATCGCCAAAGCGTTGGAACAATTCGATCCGTTTTGGTATGAAGATCCGATCAAGATGGATAACTTAGATGCGCTGGCCGAATACGCGCGCCGCACCGATGTGTGGGTCACGGCGAGTGAAACGCTGTCGACGCGCTGGGGTTTTCGACCGGCGTTCGAAAAAAACGCGCTGTCGGTTTGCATGCTCGACATCGGCTGGTGCGGCGGATTATCGGAGGCGAAAAAGATCGCGATGATGGCGGAGACTTACGCGCGGCCGATCGCGCCGCACGATTGCGTCGGGCCGGTATTGCTGACGGCGGGCGTGCATCTATCGCTCAATTGTACGAATACGTTGGTGCACGAAGTGGTGCGCGCGTTTTATCATGGTTGGTATCAGGAACTTGTCACGCAGTTGCCACCGCTGAAGAATGGTTACATCAGCGCGCCGAGCGGACCGGGGTTAGGAACGAAATTGAAACCCAATGTGTTTAAGCGTAAAGATGCGATGATTCGAACGAGTAAACTTTAATTTCTGGCGGTGGCACGAATGAACGCTCGCCCCTCACCCTGCGCCCTCTCCCCAGCGGGGAGAGGGGACGGCACCGCCCTTTCCCACTCGCGGCGGAGTGAGTAGTTTCCCCTCGCCCCTTTGGGGAGAGGGCGAAGGTTGAGGGGCACGCATTAACTGCAAACACGAACCCGCTCAATCTCTAAATTCTGAATTGGAATAATCATGGACCTAATTTCAAGCGTAGTTATCGTAACCGGCTCAGCCGTCGGCGTCGGCGCCGCATGCGCCGTGCAACTCGCTAAAAAAGGCGCGCGCGTTGTGATCAACTACAGCAAAAGCGAACAGGAAGCGCGCGAAACTCAGGCCGCCTGCCACGCGGCGGGTGGCGAAGCGATTTTGGTGCAAGGCGATGTTGCGCAAGATGCCGACTGCAAACGCATCGTCCAAAGCGCGTTGGATAAGTGGGGTCGCATCGATGGATTAGTCAACAACGCGGCGATCACCAAATTCGTCGATCAGCGCGATCTGGATGGAATCGACGCCGAGGATTTTCAGCGCCTGTATGCCGTCAACGTCGTCGGGCCGTATCAAATGACGCGCGCCGCTGCGCCGGCGCTGCAAAAGCAAGGTGGCTCGGTGGTGATGATCTCGTCGATGTCGGGCATCACCGGCATTGGCTCGTCGAACGCTTATGTTGCATCGAAAGGCGCGCTCAACACCATGACCCTCGCGCTCGCCCGAGCGCTTGCGCCGAGCGTGCGCGTGAATGCCGTCTGTCCCGGTCTGATTGAAACGCGCTGGCATACGGCGCGCTTTCAAAATTCCGGCGACTACGAAAAGTTCGTCGATAAATATGCGGAGAATGTCGCGTTGGGTAAAGCAAGCACTGCGGACGATGTAGCCGAGGTAGCGGTTTGGTTGATCGAGCACGGCGACCTGATCACAGGAGAAATGATCAAGGTGGACGGCGGCGCACATTTAGGCCCCGCTTGGCGCAAGCGCTGATAGACCTGTCATTGCGAGCTGCCTGTATCGGCGCTGCCGATACTGCCCACGGACCATGAACCGCACTGGGCTTGAACCTAAGCCCACCCTCACCCCCGCCCCTCTCCCGCCGAGCGGGAGAGGGAGTATCGTCCCCTCGCCCCTCTGGGGAGAGGGGTAGGGGTGA
>JANOGO010000238.1:0-3589 GCA_031406045.1 Pseudomonadota bacterium | reverse complement strand
ACACATAACCGTATTCCGCGATGCCCAACGCCATGCTGGCGTTTTGCTCTACCAGCAACAACGTCGTGCCGCGCTCGCGATTGATACGCACGATGATATCGAAAATTTCTTGCGTCAGTTTTGGCGATAGGCCGAGGCTCGGCTCATCGAGCAACATCATTTCCGGTTGGCCCATGATCGCACGGCTGATGGCGAGCATTTGCTGTTGGCCGCCGGATAACAATCCGGCATCTTGCTTTGTGCGCTCTTTCAAAATCGGAAAATAGTTGTAGACCATTTCCATATCGCGCTTCACGCCATCGGCATCCTTGCGCGTGTAGGCGCCCATGACCAAATTATCGTGCACCGAGAGCAGCGGAAACACTTCGCGGCCTTCGGGCACATGGCAGATTCCACGCCGAACAATTTCTGCCGGTTCTTTGCGATCGATCGCTTCGCCCTTGAAATGGATGCTGCCTTTTTGCGGATCGATGATGCCGGAAATGGTTTTCAGGATAGTCGTTTTGCCCGCGCCATTGGCGCCAAGCACGGTGACGATGCTGCCCTTGGGAACCGATAAACTGATGCCGCGGATTGCGCGCACCGGGCCGTACGCGCTCTCGACATTCGCCAGCGTGAGCAGCGCGTCAGACATGAGCAGGCTTTCCTAAATACGCTTCGATCACGCCCGGATGAGATTGAACTTCCTGCGGCAAACCTACCGCAAGCATCTCGCCTTGGTTCATCGCCAACACGCGATGGGATACGCGCGACACCAGCGACATATCGTGCTCGACCATCAGAATCGTCACGCCCAAATCCTGATTGATGTCTTGAATCCAAAAAGCCATATCGTCGGTTTCTTCGACGTTCAGGCCCGACGACGGCTCGTCCATCAACAGTAGCTTCGGCTGGATCGCGAGCGCGCGGCCCAGCTCCACCACTTTGCGCACGCCATAGGGCAAACCGGCGACGTGCGTATCACGGTAGTGCTGCAAGTCGAGCAAGTCGATGACTTTCTCGACATGATCGCGAAAATCGATTTCCGTTTTCCGAACCGAAGATGTAAACAACAGTTCTTGCCAAAGCGATGTTGCGCGATGCACATGGCGGCCGATCAATAAATTCTGCAACACCGTCGCCTGCTCAAACAATTCGATATTCTGGAACGTGCGCGCGATGCCTAAATGGGCGATGCGATGGGCTGGCGCATTAGTAATGTCGCTACCTTGAAAAAAAATCTTGCCTTGTGTGGGATTGTAAATGCGGCTGATGAGGTTAAACACCGTCGTCTTGCCCGCGCCGTTTGGGCCGATCAGCGTAAACACTTCACCCGGCTCAATGGCAAAGCTGACATCGTTGACCGCCTTTACGCCGCCGAATGCGACAGATAAGTTTTCGACCTTTAAAATTGGCGCGCTCATCGATTGCGCTCCGATTTTTGGAAGGTCTTTTGCCGCTTAAACGCGCCCTTACGATAGAACGGGAACATCTGCAAATAGGTACGAATTTTGACCCAGCGCCCGTAAATGCCGAGCGGCTCAAACATCACGAAGCCGACAATGATTAAACCGAAAATCGTCGCTTGCAATCCAGCCGCGCCACCGATCGCAGCGGGCAAAAAATCTTTTACTACGGAGATCATTTGCGGCAGCACAATCAAAAAGAATGCGCCGAAAAACACGCCGTGAATCGACCCTATGCCGCCGATAAAAATCATCATCAGCAACTCAATCGATTGAATAACTGTGAATTGCTCGGGCGAAAGAAAACGGATTTTATGGGCGTACAGCGCGCCCGCTAAGCCCGTCAGCCCTGCGCTGAGCGCGAACGAAACGGTTTTAAATTTCGCCAAATAAATGCCCATGCTCTGCGCGGAAATTTCCGAATCGCGAATGGCGACAAAGGCGCGGCCGGTCGGCGAGCGCAGTAGATTTAATACCACCCACGTGGCGGCGACAACGAACGCAAACGCGAGATAATAAAAACCCTGCAACGACGAAATTTTTACGCCGAAAATTTGGATCGCTTTCACAGCCAGCCCGGAATTGCCGCCGGTGACACTTTCCCAGCGCGTCAATATTTCTTCGACGATCACGCCTAAGGCCAAGGTCGCGATGGCGAGGTAAATTCCTTTCACTCGCAATGCCGGCAAACCGACCACCACACCGGTGATTGCCGACAGCAAAATCGCCGCGCTGACGGAAAGCGGGAACGGCCAACCTTTAGCAGCGAGCACCGCTTCGGTGTAGGCGCCGACACCGAGAAACGCGGCGTGGCCGAGCGATATCAAACCGGTGTAGCCCACCAGCAACATCAAGCCAAGCCCGACGATGGAATAGATAAAGATCAACACGAGTTGATCGACGACATAGTTCGACGCGATCCACGGCGCGATCAGCAAAAGTAGCAGCAACAGCCCGTACCAAAACCAATGGCCGCCGTGCTGAACGAGGCGGATGTCTTGCAGGTAATCGGTTTTGAAAATAAAGCGCATGGTCAGACCCTTTTGCGAATCCTTTCGCCGAATAATCCATTCGGCTTGACCATCAACATCGCCAACACCACCACGTACGCCGCGACATCTTTGAATCCTTCGGGTAAATAAAATCCGGCGAGCGATTCGACGATGCCGATAATCAAGCCGCCGATAATGGCGCCGGGCAAACTCTCAAACCCGCCAATCACCGCAGCAGGAAAGGCTTTCAGCCCGATGAAGCCCATGTTGACGTGCACGAACGTGATCGGCGCAAGCAGAATGCCGGCGACCGCGGCGACCGCGGCGCTCGTCGCCCAAATCAAACCGTTTAAGCGTTTCACCGGAATGCCCATGTAATGTGCGGCGAGTTGATTTTGTGACGCCGCTTGCATCGCGATGCCGATGCGCGTGTAGCGGAACAATCCGAATAACAATCCACAAAGCACAATGCTGGTGGCGATGATAACGACGTGTTCCATGCCGATGATCAGTCCGCCGAGCGCGAGCACCTTGTCTTTGAACGGTACTTCAATCACGTGAGTATCGGTGCCGATGCCTGGGATCATGGTGATCAATCCGCGCGCAAGATAGCCGACGCCGATGGTTACCATAACGATGGCAAATGCTGGCTGGCCGAGAATCGGACGAAGAATTAGGCGTTCGGTAAAAAACCCAAACACCGCCAGCACCGCAACGGAAATCAGCAGCACCGCCCAATAGGGCAAACCGAAATATGCTGAAAGCGCGAGACCAACAAACGCGCCGAGCATCATCAACTCGCCCTGCGCGAAGTTGACCGCTTCGGTTGCCTTATAGATCAGCACAAAGCCGAGCGCAATGAGGCCGTAGATACAGCCTTGCGACACGCCGCTAATCAGAACCTGCAGAAACTGCAAGGGGAATCCTCCTGTGAAATCGGAACTTCGCCGATTTCACTTGTTATTTGTCTCGCTGGGAGTGTAGCGGTTTGCGGGTTGGGTTGGCAAATTTCGGCTCTTTCCATTCCCGTCGGTTGGCGGTGAGGAACGAAACCCAACATAACCTAGCGTGCTTTGACTCGTTGGGGTTCGTTGCACACCGCCAACCTAAACCGCCATTGGCCGATGCGCAAAAATTAAACCACCCCATCAC
>JANOGO010000232.1:0-2168 GCA_031406045.1 Pseudomonadota bacterium | reverse complement strand
AGCTACGTTCGCGACGGCGTTGAACACGCGTGCACGGCGAAGTTGATTGTCGTCGCCGATGGCGGCCGCAGCTTGACGCAACTGCCGTCGATTCAAATAGAAGAAAAAGACTATGGCCAGATCGCCCTATTGGCGAGGGTTTCCAGCGATCGGCCGCATGCGAACATCGCGTACGAGCGCTTCACGCCGGCCGGCCCGGTCGCGCTGCTGCCGGTCGGCGACGAATTTGGTTTGGTGTGGACCGTCAGCCCGAGCGAGGCCGAACGCATTAAGGCGCTCGACGACGCGCAATTTATCAGTGAATTTCAAACAACCTTCGGTGGTTACGCTGGGAAATTTTCTAAACTGCATTCGCGTTTTCAGTTCCCACTGCGCTTGCGCTATGCCGATCGCAGCGTCGCCGAGCGAACGGTGTTGATCGGCAACGCGGCGCAAGCGTTGCATCCGGTTGCGGGTCAGGGATTCAACTTGGGCCTGCGCGATGCCGATCAACTGGCCGCTATTTTGCGCGACGTTTCTGTTGCAGCCGATTGCGGCGAAGCAACGCTGTTGCAGCGCTACCAACGCAGTCGCAAACCCGATACCCGCGCCGGGATTTTATTCACCGATGCGTTGGTGCGCGGCTTCTCCAACGATCACTCGCTGTTGCGTGTCGGGCGCGGCGTTGGATTAGCGGCGCTGCAAATGTTGCCGTTCGCGCGGCGCCGCTTGGCGCAAGCCATGATGTACGGCCGGCCGTCGCAATGAAACGGCAATTGGCCTATTGGCTGGGAGGCCCGTCAATACTGGCTCGTGGCAATGCCATGCCTGGGAGCCGCGTCTATATTGCCTCGTGGCGAAGCGTGTTATGAATGCCGATATCGTCGTCGTTGGTGGTGGAATTGTCGGCGCAAGCTTCGCGCTGCAACTCGCTGCGAGCGATTTGCAAATTATCGTCGTCGATCGAAAGCCCGTTGCCGACGTCGCATTGGACGGCGATTTCGATCATCGCGTCTATGCGCTGACGCCGGCTAATTTGGCGATGCTGGAACGGCTGAACCTATTTCAGCCGCAGGATCGCGCACGTCTTACACCGATTCGCGCAATGGAAATTTTCGGCGACAAACAAGCGCAATTGACTTTTTCGGCGCGTGACGTCAATCGCAATGAACTGGCGGTGATGATTGAGCATCGCTTGCTTGCGCAGCGCGTTAATGATCAACTAACGGCGGCTGCAAACATTCAATTTCTTTCCGATGCGAATCTTAAATCGATTGAGCCCAACGTCGATTCTGTAAGTTTGACGTTGGAAGACGGGACTAAGATCGACGCGGCATTAGTGGTCGGCGCCGACGGTGCGAAATCTTGGGTGCGCGAGCAATGTGGTTTTTCCACTAAAGAGAAAGATTTCGCGCAAGTTGCGTTAGTCGCAAATTTTCGTTGCGAAAAAGGTCATGGCCAAGTCGCGCGGCAATGGTTCGCCGATGGCGGCGTGTTGGCCTGGCTGCCGTTGGCGGAAAATATTATCTCCATCGTGTGGTCCATGCCAGCGGCGCGCGCCGACGAATTGTATAATTTGCCGAGCGATGCGTTTTGCCGTGCCGTCGAAGTCGGCGGAAAACATTGCCTCGGCGTTATGCAGTTGGTATCGCCGGCCGCGCGTTTTCCGCTGGTTGAATTGCGCAACGATAAATTGATCAGTTCGCGCGTCGCACTGATCGGCGATGCGGCGCACGTAATTCATCCGCTGGCGGGGCAGGGCTTAAATCTCGGCTTGCAGGATGCCGCCGCGCTCGCGCAAGTGTTGTCCGAAAAATCGGTTGCGCAGGGCATCGGCGATGTTGCGGTGTTGCGCCGTTTTGAGCGTTCGCGCAAGGAATCGTTGCTGACCATGCGGGCGGCAACCGGCGGATTACACGGTTTATTTGCGTTGGATTCGTCGATTGCTGCGGCGATCCGGAACACCGGGATGAGTCTTGTTGACAAAGCACCTTGGCTGAAACAAACGCTGATGCGCCATGCAATCGGGTGATATTTGTGACAATTAGGGAAGCTCTGATTTATTCCGATTTCGTCGCAATCCTGCGTTGCTCAGGAAAAATTGTTCCTTGCATATCACATATATGCGGCGTCACAATTTTTCCTTCGCGCCTTGTCTTGCTTAGAACTCGAAATAAATCAGAGCTTCC
>JANOGO010000229.1:0-2297 GCA_031406045.1 Pseudomonadota bacterium | reverse complement strand
CACGAGCTGAGCGCGCAGTTTCTCGCGTAGATTGAGCAGTGATACGGCTTGCGCACTTGCTTGCTTTGCTGTTTGTTCTACGCCGGTTAAAAAATAACGAATCCACGAATGCCAGTCGCCGTGAGTACGAATGCGCTGGAGTAGGTCGTAATAGTCTTGGCGATTGGCTTCAATGAACGCCGATAAATACAGCAGCGGTTGCGCGAGCCGTTCACGTTCGATTAGTTCCAGGGTGATAAGCAGCCTGCCGACACGACCGTTTCCGTCGAGAAAAGGATGAATCGCCTCGAACTGCGCGTGAGCGATCGCGGCGTGAATAAGATCCGGCAGTGTTTCGCGATCGTGCAAAAAAGTCTCCCAATCATTGAGGCATTCATGCATCTCAAGAACAGGTGGCGGCACGTAAGGTGCTGTTGCGGGCGAAGATCCTGGCGGGCCGATCCAATTTTGCGATCGCCGAAACTCGCCCGGCGTGGCTTCGTCGCCACGCACGCCGCGCATCAGTTTTTCATGAATTTCGCGTACGAGCCGTAGGCTGAGCGGGAGTTCGTTTAGACGATTGAGCCCATGATCTAATGCGGTTATGTAGTTACGCACTTCGCGTACATCGTCGCTGCTCGATGGTGTCGCGGGCTTATCATCTATTTCATCGATCAGCAAATCGGAAAG
Source organism: Pseudomonadota bacterium (assembly GCA_031406045.1). Lineage (GTDB taxonomy): Bacteria > Pseudomonadota > Gammaproteobacteria > Burkholderiales > JALYOK01 > JALYOK01. The sequence continues at coordinate 1,628 of JANOGO010000229.1, read as the reverse complement.
GCTCGCGCGCGTACCCTCGATGCGCGATGAAAATACCGCCTCGCGACGAACGTAAGGCGCGATCAAAAGGTGCGGATTCGGCAACGTTCGTCCGAGGCCGGAAAGCTCGGACAACGCGGCATCCGCTTTGGAGAGCATCTTGACTAATTCGGCATTGAATTCCAGGTGCGGCGGGAGGTTTGCGGGGATGAATGCATGGAATCCCTGAGGTGTGAGCACGACTTTTCCGGCTTCTAATGCATTAAAATCATTGGCATTCATATGGTTAGGAGCTTTGTAAATGAGCTTGCAATGCGAGAGAAGCTTTGAAAGAATTATGCCATATTCTTTCAAAGCTCGGCAAGCATTGTAAATGGACTTACAAAGCAACCCCCCTGTTCAAAATCTTTTCATGGCGCACAGTGGCGGCTTCAGCGCGGCGTCGAATCGAGATTTCCGCTCGCCCTGGTTCTTGATTCCCTTGTAACCCACGCCAAATGCCGTAATATAACAATTGTTATAACTTATTTCTAATAAGGCTATGCACACACTAAAACTCACCCAAATCGGCAATTCCGTCGGCGTGATTTTGCCCAAAGAGGTGCTTGCCAAACTCAAGTTGGAAAAAGGCCAAAGCATTTTCATCACCGAAACGCCCGAGGGATATGCAATTACGCCTTATGACCCAGCGGTCGAAGTGCAGCTAAACGTAGGGCGTGATTTTATGCGTGAGTATCGCGACACATTTCATCAACTCGCGAAATGAATTGGCGTTGAGTCGATAAGCGCGCGTTGCTTTTATTGCACGCCGAAAGTTTGGCAGAACATGGCGGCAGCGCGGGAGTTCGCGACGAGGGGTTGCTCGATTCGGCGCTCGCTCGGCCGCTGAATTTGGTCGCGTATGGCGACCCTGATTTCGCCGATTTGGCGGCTTCGTATGCGTTCGGGATCGCCAAAAATCATGCGTTCGTCGACGGGAATAAACGCGCTGCGTTGCTGAGTGCGGGTCTTTTCTTGGCGTTAAATGGCTTTCGAATGACCGCATCGCAGGTCGATGCTACTCAAGCAATGCTCGCCCTCGCCGCCGGCGAACTTAGCGAAGAAGCCTTCGCGCACTGGTTGCGCGCAAACTGTGCACCGCGATAAATCTCCACTCTTTGCTACGCGAATCCCGATTTGAGTTCACGCTCCGGCAAACGAGTTTTAATCAGCCGGATACGCGACCGTCACGCGTTACGGTCGCGTCCGTAATCTAACGCTCGATGCAAGTTGTAAAAACTATTTAGCGCCTTGAAAATTGTATTCGCCCAACGAGCCGCCGCCTAAACCGGCGCTGACGGAGGTGAACGTGCCGCCCATGCGATCGATGACACCGTCTTGCGATACATTACCGGTCCATACTTGCAGCGTGTCGTTGTTGGCCGGAAGTTTACGCACGAATTGTAAGCGGCCACTGAAGGGGCAATAAAAACCTTCAACCGGATGCGCGACTGGGGTGCCCGGATAAATCGTGCCGGTGATGCGTCGGCAGTTTCCGATGCCGGCTTGCGTCGCGATAAACAGCGAGCCGACATGTTGATTGCCGACGATGCTCCAATTGCCGACGATGCTGATCGGCCAACCATCGGCCATCGCAATATTTGCAGAAC
>JANOGO010000196.1:0-2537 GCA_031406045.1 Pseudomonadota bacterium | reverse complement strand
ATTGCTACAATTTATGGTCGCACGAGTGCATCTCACCGAGCGTTGTAGCTCCCTCTCTCACCCCGGATTGCTACAATAGACCTCCTTAAGATCCCCGCCCAGTCTAGGCTGGGCGGGATTTTCTTTATCGAAAATTCATTCAAAACAGCAGCATTTGCTGCGCCGGGATCTTTTTTTCTTGAAAAAGTGGCATACCAACCAGCAGTTTCATGCCGGCGAATTGCTTCTCTGTTACCGTCAGGCAGCGCACAGAACCTGCGGGTGGTAGGTTATCGACGAGCCGCTTCATGTGTTTTTTCTCCGCATCATTGCCATTCAAGATCCGCCCATAGATGGAAAATTGAATCATGTCATAGCCATCGTTCAGCAAGAATCGGCGGAATAATGTGTAAGCGCGGCGTTCCGCCTTAGTGACAACCGGCAGATCGAAGAGGACAAGCATGCGCATATATCGGCGTGTCTCGGCGCTCATCGCGCATCACTCGGCGCGATGCTGTTCCAAACCGATAAGCGTGGGCAGTTCCAACATGTTTGCACTACCGCCATCATAGATACGCGCCAGGCTTTCGACCGACTGCTCAATGGCTGAGAGCGTTGACATGACGCCGCGGGGCATGCCCATATCCGCATTGAGTAGAGCTACGAGCGCTACTTTATCAGTAGGTTGCAGCTCTGAATCATCGCCAGCTTTGGTTTGCGTCGCTACAAACAGATCAACCAAAGGCCGAAATGGTTCAATTAAGTCATCTGCCAAATTGAAGGCGTTTTGTTCGCTGGCATGAAACAATCCAAGCGACGGCAATAGTCCGTGCGCCACTAATCCGCGGGCAATCGTGCCGCGCAACACTGCGTATCCATAATTCAGGGCAGCGTTGCTCCATCGATCTTGGCTACGATGAAAACTCGCGTCAAAGAGTTTTGGAAAATAGAACGCCGCTGCGTGACCCTCGAGATTTTCTATATCGCCAGTGCGAATCCGGCGCGCGTAGGATTCAAGGCGATCGTGACCATCAACCTTCGCAAGTTTAAGGCATACTGCTTGATTGCTGATTTTGCTGCGTACGAGCGCAGCCCAAGTTTGTTTTGCAATGGGTTTTGGCAAATCCAGTTGCAAACGCAACATCCGCGTTGCTCTTGAATGTTGCAGGAACGGCAAAAAAACGCCCGACGGCTGATGATTGTCGCCCGTGGCAAATAGACTGATACCGTATTCCGCACAGGCAGAAAGCACCGGATGCGTCAGTGAAATTTCGCGATGGTTGAGCACAATCACCGCAATATCCTCGAAGGGTACAAACGCCGTTGCTTCCTGCTCAATGGCCAATGAAAAATGCTCACGCTTAAGTTTCGCGGGCTTGGAGATCATGACGCTACGCCAGACCACGGCGTTTCTCCGGCGGAGCAGGGTAGATGTTGCCCAACACATCGACGTTGAATTTTTCGACGCTCAGAGCAGTCTTGACGCCTATGCTCGGAATCTCTCCTTTCTCATTGGATCTCTCGTGCCCATTTTTGTTGCGATCATGTAGCGCGAGGGTGATATTGTAAGGGTTGGGTGGGCCACCATAACCTCTGAAATAACCGAGAATCGAACCTTTCCCTTTGAGGGTTATTTTCGTCAAATCATTTGGATAAAGCGAGAAACGGAATTCGAAACTGCTATCAATTTGCGTTTCTCCATCGGCTGTTTGGTCGGGTAGTTTTTCTTTTACCTTGTCGGCAATATATAGCGGAGCTAGATAGAACTTGCCCTCCTTGGCAAAGACATCAACCCTGACAAGTGATTCTTGTGCGGCTAACCCATTGCGGATGTGAATGCCACTCATCTTCCCAGCATTGACTTTTACCGTACGAATTATTGGACCGGTAAACGGGCCACTATCCCGGTCGTCTTTTAGAGGCTTGCGAGGCAGGGTACGCAGGCGCCCAAGTTCTGCAGTCTCCGCTTCTGTTGGCTTGCGCTTTTCTTTGCCACGACCGAAACTCGCCTCAATTGCCTTTGCAGCTTTTTCGCGTTCGTCGCGGCTAACAATCCATTGATGCAAGGCGTCAATCATGCGAGCGTTTCGGTGTGGATCAACAATGTCACTCAGTTTTTCCAAAGTGAGCTTGAAGTTACCCTTGCTGTCTTTGTCCGTCACCCCGATACGGCTAATTGCCATGCTGGCTTTTTCCTCCGGAGTAGCTGGCCGCCATATCTTTTCGGCATTATCTATTGCAGTCTTTTTCGCCTGCTTTTCATTTACCATTAACACGTGAACATCTCGCGGTTTGGCGTAGATGGTATCCATGTGCGCCGCGCCGCCATTGCGCCGCTGCGGCGCGCGCGAGACGAACAGGGGGTGTAAGGCTTCCAATGCTTCGAGTGGGTAAGTGCCAAGCCGTTCCATCTCGGTGCGTAGCAGGGCCGGGTCGTCGATACTCAATCGTGCTTTGAGTTCGTCGCGGAATTGCGGCCAAGGGTCGGGGAAGTGTTCTTTCATTTGCTGGAACATCGCGGGATTTACAATCTCGCCCGTTTCCACATCCACGAAACC
>JANOGO010000130.1:0-2946 GCA_031406045.1 Pseudomonadota bacterium | reverse complement strand
GAGCAAAAGTGCTCAGATGTTGTCTCTCGCCAAGTTACGCCAAGAAACCCTTTGTGGCTTTAAAGTCGAATTCACCTTTTCGCGCCCCCGCCTGCAACGCTCTGCGTAGCAGGGCGGGCAGGTTGGCGATACGGGGGTTGGAAAATGAACGGCGGCCTGGATGGCAACGAGACGTTGCTGAAAGCTTTGGCCGATGCGGCGCTATCGCTCGATGGCGTCGATGTTTCGATCTGCGTGCCGTTCCCTTATCTGTTTCAGCCGGCGATGTTGTTGGAGAACACGGCGATTACCTGGGGCGCGCAGAATGTCAGCGAACATTTGATCGGCGCTTATACCGGCGAAGTGTCGGCGGCGATGTTGCGGGAGTTTTCTTGCACGTATGTATTGGTTGGCCATTCCGAGCGGCGCACGCTTTATGGCGAAGACGACGCACTAGTCGCACGCAAATTTGTCGCGGCGCAGAAGGCGGACATCGTGCCGATTTTGTGTGTCGGCGAAACCTTGGCTGAGCGCGAAGCAAACGCGACTGAAGCGGTAATCGGGCGGCAATTGGATAAAGTGATCGAGCTGGCGGGCATCGCTGCGGTTGAAAGTTCGGTGCTTGCTTATGAGCCGGTTTGGGCGATCGGCACGGGCAAAACCGCGTCGGCCGAACAGGCGCAAGCGGTGCATGCATTTATCCGGAACCGTATCGCGAGCCACGATAAAACCCTTGGGGATAAGCTTCTAATCCTCTATGGGGGTAGCGTAAAATCGTCAAATGCGGCACAATTACTGATTATGCCAGACGTCGATGGTGGCTTGATCGGCGGGGCTTCGCTGGTTGCCGAGGAATTTTTGTCAATCTGTCGGGCGGGCATCCAGTAACACTGTGCGCTGCTGCAACTAACTCTTTTTTCGAGCAATAAATGGAAACATTCGTTTGGATTATTCACACCCTCGCGGCCCTTGCCGTGATCGGCCTGGTGCTTATTCAGCACGGCAAAGGCGCGGACATGGGTGCGGCTTTCGGCAGCGGTTCTGCCGGTAGCCTCTTCGGCTCGACCGGGGCGTCAAATTTTCTCAGCAAAACGACCGGGGTTTTGGCTGCAGTATTTTTTATCAGCAGCTTGGGGCTGACGTATTTGTCGAGCCATCGCCAAACGGGTGGCGTGATGCAATCGGCACCCGCCGCTGCGCAGCCGGTTCCGGTAACGACCGAAAAGAAGGTGGATTCCGCTGTTACGATTCCGCCGGCTACGCCCGCGACGGTGCCCGCGACGTCGCCACCTGCGCCAGCGACGACCGAGCCAGCGTCCGAGGATTCAAAAGCAAAAGATATACCGAAGTAAGTATAAGTAGCAGTGCCGACGTGGTGAAATTGGTAGACACGCTGTCTTGAGGGGGCAGTGGCGAAAGCCGTATCAGTTCGAGTCTGATCGCCGGCACCAACCGACTAATTTTGTAGCGACCTCACTTTCGGGCTGAAATCTGAAAGGGTGGTAGCAAAACATGCTAGAAAACTACTTCCCGATTCTGATTTTTATTTTTGTCGGCCTCGCCATTGGCGTGGTACCCCTGACTTTGGGCTGGCTCATCAGCCTTCGCCTCGGCACCCATAAACCCGATGCGGCGAAACTTTCTCCCTACGAATGCGGTTTCGAAGCCTTTGAAGATGCGCGCATGAAGTTTGACGTTCGCTATTACCTCGTGGCGATTCTTTTCATCCTGTTCGATCTCGAAATCGCGTTCTTGTTTCCGTGGGCTGTCGTGCTAAAGGAAATCGGCTTATTTGGATTTATCGCGATGATGATTTTTCTCGCGATTCTAGTCGTTGGATTCATCTACGAATGGAAAAAAGGCGCGTTAGAGTGGGATTAAAAAATGTCATTTGAAGGCGTTACCGAAAAAGGTTTTGTCACCACTAAGCTCGATACGCTGGTGAATTGGACGCGTACCGGCTCGCTGTGGCCGATGACGTTCGGCCTCGCGTGCTGCGCGGTCGAGATGATGCATGCGGGCGCATCGCGTTACGACTTGGATCGCTTCGGCGTCGTGTTTCGCCCAAGCCCGCGCCAATCGGACGTGATGATCGTCGCCGGAACGTTATGCAACAAAATGGCGCCGGCGCTGCGCAAAGTCTACGACCAAATGCCCGAACCGCGCTGGGTGATTTCCATGGGATCGTGCGCGAACGGTGGCGGCTATTATCATTATTCCTATTCCGTCGTGCGCGGCTGCGATCGGATCGTGCCGGTGGATGTTTATGTGCCCGGCTGCCCGCCGACCGCAGAAGCGCTGCTGTACGGCATTATTCAGTTGCAGAATAAGATCAAACGTACCAATACCATCGCGCGAGCGGCCTAGGGGCTAAGAATTTTCTCTCTTTTCCATTTCGTTTCCGCGCCTGCGACGCTTACCCTCACCCCAACCCTCTCCCACTTTCGCGGGAGAGGGAGTGTCCCCTCGCCCCGCTTCGGGGAGAGGGCTAGGGTGAGGGGAGCGGCGCTGGTTTATGTAGATTCCACGAAATGACCGCTGCGCTAGAATCCCAACAAGAAAAATTATGCAACGTCTTCGGTGAAAGCGTCATTGAATCGGGCATCCGATTCGATGAACTCACCTTGACGCTCAACGCGGATTCTTGGCTCGCATCGGCAAAAACCCTGCGCGATTACGCCGATTTTAAATTCGATCAGTTGATCGATTTATGCGGCCTCGACTATTCCGAATACAGCGGCGGCGTGGGGGGTACGCGTTACGCCGTCGTCTACCATTTGCTGTCCTTGGATCACAACAAACGCGTGCGCGTAAAAGTGTTCGCCGCCGATGACGATCTTCCGATGTTGCCGTCGATGATCGATATTTGGCCTGCCGCGAATTGGTTTGAGCGCGAGGCATTCGATTTATTCGGCATCGTTTTCACGGGCCATCCGGACCTACGCCGTATCCTTACAGACTACGGCT
>JANOGO010000107.1:0-15405 GCA_031406045.1 Pseudomonadota bacterium | reverse complement strand
TGATAAAAACCGATCTTGATCGTGCGGCGCTACCGATGTCAGGATCAACTTGCGCGTACGCTAGGCCGCTATCCACGAACCAATCCTCGGTGAGCGCGTAGCCGACATGGGCATCCAAACGATAGTAGCGATCGTTATTCGTCCCGGCGGCGTTGGAAATAAACGCATTGCGATAAGCGCCCGCACTTACGTCATAGGAGACGGTCGGGGTAATTCTGTCCGACCAACCGACGGATAACTTATCCGTTTGAGTAAGCTCACCCAGACCCGTCGGGTTAAGTTCCCGCCCAGCAGCAACGCGCATCGCACCGGTTTCGAAACGACGTTCGACGGTGCCTTGTGCTAACCAACCATTTTTGGTGGAATCTCCGCTGGAGCTCGGCAGTTTCGCGCGGCGAATGCCCGCGCTGATTTCGCTACGCCACACTTCCGAAAAATTATGTTCGATGCCAATCAATGCGAATGTGGTGCGCGTATTGGAATTTTGCCCTTCGAACTTCAACTGATTAATCCCGCCGCTGGTGAATGCTTTAGTACGCTCGGTGAGGCGATAGTTAAACGACGAATAAATCTTGTTAGCCCGGTAGTCGATCAAATCAGTAGTGCTCGAGTTTTCGTAGGCGACGTTGGAAAAATCGTAGCCTAACGACCAAGAGGCGCGTGGCGAAATCGTCCCCGTCCATTCTGGATTGAGATTAAAACGCGTTCGTTGTCTATTTGCTTGAACGATGCCTGTTTGCGCAAGCTCCGAGGCCAAGGTTGAATCTCGAACGTAACTCGTCAGCAGCGACAATTGGTCGAGGGGAAAGGTTTTTTTTAAGACGCCATCGAGCAAAATATCATTACCGTTAAGCTGCGAATCGCCGTGGTATCGATTGAAATTGATCTGCGCTTTCCCGCTGGCCGACAGCGTATCGGTAGCGTAGGTAAATCGCGCGGCGGGCGAGAGCGTTGTTGCAATAACGCTCTTGTGAGGCGCTGCCGTTAAGCGGAAATTATCGTTGTATTCCTCTCTAAGCGAGACTGACAGTGTGACGGAATTTTGCGCGGCAACTACGCTCATTGAGCAGGTGGCGAACAAGAAGGCGCAAAGCCATTGTGAAGGCTGGCGCGCGCAAACGCCTCGCGCCGAAACCGATGCTATCCCGCTATGGAACAACAACGGTATCTCCACTCTTCAATTCAATATTCTTACTGAGGTCTTGGCCTTTTTGCGCGGCGTTGTAATCGAAGCGGTACGAAACATCTTTTCCGTTGGATTTGCGAATGACGCGAATGTCGCTGGTGGCGGCGAAAGGCGTGAGCCCACCGGCCATGCTTAAGGCTTGTAACACATCGATACGCCGGCCGAGCGTAAACTCACCCGGGCGATTCACTTTGCCCATCACGTAGACTTTGTAGCTGGCCGTTTTTAGCAACGCGACATTGACCGAGGGCCGAGGAATAAACTTCGCGAGTCGTTGCGTGATTTCTTTTTGTATTTCCCCGGTAGTTTTTCCAACAGCCTGGACTTCGCCAATCAGCGGAAAAGAGATTCCGCCATCGGGCCGCACGAGCACTTCTTTTTTCAGGCCCTCTTCTTTCCAAACCGTGATATCCAAAACGTCTTCTGGGCCGACCTGGTAGTCACCCGACGAAACCGAATTTTCAGATTCGGGAATGGTCCTTGATGGCCCTTGTCGCGGCGAGGCGCAGCCCACGATCTGGGAAATGAGGACAATAAATATCAGTGGTAGTAGGGATTTCATTACGCTTTTTCGCTATTAAGTTATAAGTTATTTTAAGCGCTATTTTCAGCCCAAGTATAGGCAATCCAATCATTAATACTACAAAATCATCGCACGTAAAGATAGATCCGTCGCGATAACCGCGCTCCTTAGTCTATGCCCGTCGCCGGATCATTTCCCTGGCAGTTTGTTTGATGCAACGCTATATTATGCGTGATGGCGGTACCCGCCCAACAACAAAAATTTCGTAGTAAAAAACAAGTACGCATTTCGATTGAACCGCTTATGTATCGAAGTTAATCGATTGCCTGAATAAATAATGAGACAAATAGTTATGATTGGCCCAAGTGCGCAGGCTAGGGGCGGTGTCGCTTCGGTGATTAAAATTTATCAGCGGGCAGGATTGTTTGACGCCTGGCCGATCGTATATTTAACGACGGCCGCCGAGGGAAATAATTGGATAAAGATAAAAACAGCCGTGTCCGCTTGGCTGCGTTTTGCGTTGTTGCTCTTGAAAGGCCGCAAACTAATATTGCATGCCCACACTGGGGCTCGATCGAGCTTCTGGCGAAAATTTCCCTTCTTCTTACTGGCAATTTTATTCCGACAGCCGTTTATTTTCCATTTACATGATGGTGGGTTTCCTGATTTTTACTGGAAAGAATGCAACGGGATCAAACGCGCCTTGGTTCGTTTTGTGTTGCGGCGGGCGAACCGACTAGTGCTATTGACCCCGGCATGGCAAGTGCTGATCGGCGAAATTGCCCATAACCCCAACTCAGTAGTCATCGTAAATCCGGTGGAGATATTTGATTGTGAAGCGATGAAACTGCTACGAGAACCGGAGACTTTACTTTACCTGGGCGGTACGGCGAAGACGAAAGGAATCTTCGATTTGCTGGAGGTAGTGGCTAAGCTTGTCACACAGTTTCCGAGACTAAAGTTAATTTGCGGTGGGCTGGGTGACATGAATGAAATTATTAAATTCGCGGTTAGATTGGGAATCGATACACATGTACATACCGTAGGGTGGATCGAAAAGAACGAAAAACAGCGGTTACTTTGTTCTGCTGGTGTGTATGTACTTCCGTCTTACCACGAAGGTCTTCCCATGGGGATGCTTGAAGCAATGGCGGCGGGATTGCCAATTGTGGCTACCAACGTTGGAGGTATTCCAGACATTTTGCAGGACGAGGTGCATGGCTTTATTTGTGAACCAGGCGACAAACAAGGCTTAGAACTCGTCTTGAATCGCATGTTGTCCTCACCGCTGGAAACGGCCCGAATGGGGGCAGCGGGAAAAGATATTGTGGCAAGCAATTACTCCCCAATAAGTGTTCTCGAACAACTGTACCGGACGTATCGAATGTTTGGTGTTGCGCCCAAAATAGACCCGGCGGTTCAGTAGTTATGCTTGACGTCAACTCCATCGCTCTCATTGAAACGGTCTGTGCTGCGGACGATCTTTCTACATACGACCCATACGATATTTGGAAAACTGCTCTGGGTCTTCGAGTAAAAAGCTTTTACAACTGTAGTCGGTACCTTGGCGCCTTACCTGCTAGCGTCCTAATGATGATCGACCTGTATGTCAATAACCGAGCCCGAGTTTGCTATAGAAAAAAAGAGTATCCGATTGTGCGCTCGCTGGCGGCACTTTCGCTTTTATCAATGTACGACCTAAATCACCAAGAGAAGTATCTGAACTTAGCGAAAGAGCATATCGACTGGCTATTAAGGAATTACTGCAAGGGGTATCGCGGGTTGGGATGGGGTCTCGGTTTTGCATGGCCCGTTAGTTGTGGGCTTGCTTACGATGCCAACACGCCGTTGTCTACCGCGACGCCGTACGCGCTCGAGGCGCTGGTAGATTATTCGATTCGAACTCGCAGCAATGAGTTTTTGCCCAGCATAGCCAAGGTTTACGATTTCTTTGAGTGCGATATTAGAATTATTCGAGAGTCGGAATCAACTATCGCTACCTCGTATGGCCCGACTCGCGATCGTGTGGTAACCAATGCGGTTTCCTATGCTATGTATTCCTACTGCATGCTTTTACCCTTTGTTTCGGCGACGGAAAAATTACAGGTCGAAACTAAAATAATCAAGCTATATAACTTCGTGATTTCTCAACAATCGGAGGATGGCTCATGGCTGTACTCGCCGGAAGGCAACTCCTTTATTGATTGTTTCCACTCCTGCATCGTCATCAAGAACCTAATCAAATCCTCGAGAAAATTTCCTCTCCCCCGATCGGAGGACGCGATACGCAATGGTTATCAGTACATCGTTAAGAACTTATATGATCCAGCGCGCGGGCTGTTCAAGCGCTTCTCGCGAAAAAACAAACCGTCCTTGGTCAAATTTGATTTGTATGACAACGCAGAAATGTTAAACCTTTCGATGCTTATGGGCGATCGCGCGTTGACGCAGTCTCTGTCAGAGGCAATTCGACGGACGTTTCATGATGGTTCCGACATTTATTCCCAAATCGATATTTTTGGTAAGAAGCAAAATAAGAACATGCTGCGCTGGGCTGTCATGCCCTATATTTATGCGCTTTCCCAATGCGGTGAGGCAATGCAATGACGCCGAGCCGCATTGAAATTCTCGGCATACCAGTCGATTGCGTGGATATGGAAGGAGCGCGTCAGGCCATTGGACAATTAATCGATGCAGCTCGTCCGCAGGCTGTGATCGCAGTTAATCCAGAGAAAGTTATTAAAGCCCAGTCCGATGAAAACCTGCGCGGGCAGCTAAAAAGCGCTGGGTTATTGATTCCCGATGGTATCGGTATTGTTTTGGCGGCAACCATTTTGGGGTTGGGTAAGATGCACCGTGTTCCGGGATCGGAATTAATGCCGGAAATTTGTCAAATCGCTGCTCAAAAGGGTCGCGGCGTTTTCTTGTTTGGTGCCGCGCCGGAAGTTAATGAGAGCGTTACGGTGGAATTGACGAAGCGCTATCCCACTATTGTTATCGCCGGCCGCCAACATGGATATGTGCGAGATAACGAAATGGAGGACGTCGTCAATCGAATTAACGATTCCCGCGCGCAGGTTCTGTTTATCGCGCTGGGTAGCCCGAGACAAGAACAATGGATGGGAGCGCATATGCACAAACTAAAACACGTTAGTGTTGTGCAGGGCGTTGGCGGTACTTTTGATGTCATCGCCGGCCGCGTCAAGCGTGCACCGTCGCTATTTCTTCGATTAAATCTCGAATGGCTGTACCGCTTGCTCGCGCAGCCGCAACGAATTCTGCGGCAAACGGCCTTGCCAAAGTTCGTCTATCGCGTGTTGAAACAGCGAATTTTTGGTTGAGTCGCCGGTTAATCTGACGTCCGCATGAAAGATCAACCGCGAACATCGATTGAATGCGGCGCCGCCGTTGCCGGCGCCTGGCGTTCGAGCGCGAAGCTCACCATGTTGATCGCGGTCGCGTCACTATTACTGCTTCTGACATTTTATCGGGGGCTGATGGCGATGGTGGAACGTTGGCTCGCCTTGCCGGAATACAGCCATGGATTTTTGCTTCCACTTGTTGCGATTTTTTTAGTCTGGCAAAAGTATCCTGAAGTACGACTCGCTCGTTTCGCTGGTTCGTGGTTCGGTGCAGCAATCGTCTTCCTTGGCCTCGGAATTCTAGCCGTTGGCGAACTTAGTGCGATCTATACGATTTCGCAGATCGCCTTCGTGATCACGCTTATTGGGTTGGTTTTATCGCTCACCGGCGTAACGGCATTTCGCCTGTTTTGGGTCGCGGCGGCGATGCTGTTCTTAATGATCCCGATACCTAATTTTTTTCTCGAAGGATGGTCTGCTAAGCTACAGCTCGTTTCCTCCGAGCTTGGTGTTGCGGTGATGCGTGTGTTCGGCATCAGCGTATTTCTTGAAGGCAACGTAATCGATCTAGGCCGCATGAAACTCCAGGTCGTTGAAGCCTGTGATGGGTTACGCTATATGTTTCCATTACTCGCATTATCGATTGTCGCGGCTTATTTTTTTCGAGTAAGCTGGTGGAAGCGCTGGCTAATTGTCCTAGCCAGCGTCCCGACAGCGGTTGTCGTCAACAGCCTTCGCGTCGCGCTGATTGGCATATTTGTCGAGTATGGTTCACTGGCGCTCGCAGAAGGATTCTTGCACGAGTTCCAAGGCGCAGTTTTCTTTTTTCTGAGTTGCGCACTTTTACTTTTTGAGATGTGGTTGCTATCGCGTGTCGGCGGTTCGAAGAAACCGTTTAGTGAGGTATTTGGTTTTCAAATGCCTTCGCGAGCAGGTCAATTGCTCGCTTTACAGGCGCGTTCGATTCCCAGGCCATTCGTGGCGGCGGCCCTCTGCTTAGCGCTGGCTACGGTATTCACTTTTGCGTCTACTGTGTCCGAGGCGACGGCCCCGCGAACAACGTTCGCTGAATTTCCCCTCAACATCGGCGAATGGCGCGGCAACGTCGGGCGGCTCGACAAATTATACGAAGACACGCTGCTTGCGACGGACTATTTGCTCACGGATTTTCGAAAACCGAATGGCGAGGGCGCCAATCTTTTCATCGCCTATTATCAATCGCAGCGCGCCGGCCAATCGGCGCACTCGCCGAAAAGCTGTATCCCCGGTGGCGGTTGGCGCATTGTCGAAATCGCAGAAACGACGATTCCCAATATCACCATCGGTTCGTATCCGCTTAAAGTAAATCGAGCGATCGTTGAGCTCGGCTCCCATCGCGAACTCATCTATTATTGGTTTCAGCAACGGGATCGGGTTATCAGCAATGAGTACCTGGTGAAATGGTACTTGATGGTCGATTCCTTAACGCGCAAGCGATCTGACGGCGCCTTAATCCGGCTCGCAGCGCCGGTTCCTCCTTCAGGAACAATAGCCGATGCCGAAAAAACGCTGGGTGAATTGCTTAGCATAGTCGCGCCGCAGATTCCCAACTTCATTCCGAAATAACGGGCATGGGCGGATTTATCAGCTTTTTGGTAGCGCTTGCGGTGACGACCGCGCTTCTACCGATCCTCATCCGGGTTGCTACGCCATTAGGATTTGTCGATCGTCCTAATGCGCGCAAAGTACACGCGCAAATGGTACCGCGCATCGGCGGAATTGCGATGGTTGCCGGCGTAATCGTGTCGACGCTTGTTGGCGGCGAGGCGAATAAAGAGATTGTCGCCCTGTTGGTCGGCGTGGCGGTGCTGTCGTTATTCGGTGCGTTGGACGATCGATTTGATCTTAACTACAAGATCAAGTTTATCGGGCAAATTGCCGCCGCTGCTATCGTGGTTTTGTACGGCGACGTGTTAATTGAAAGAATACCTTTTTACGACGGCACATTGCCGCCCATGGTCGCGATACCGCTCACAATCCTAGTTCTCCTGGCTACCATCAACGCCATTAACCTTAGCGATGGCTTGGATGGTTTGGCCGGCGGGGTGAGTCTACTTAGCTTAGGCACTATTGCGCTTCTGGCCCGCTCGTCCGCAGCGGCGCAGATTCTGATTATTGCATTGGCGGTGATTGGCAGCGTGTTTGGATTTCTTCGTTTTAACACCTATCCGGCCGTCGTGTTCATGGGCGATACCGGCAGTCAATTTTTAGGATTCGCGGTCGGAGTGCTAACTATTCAGTTAACCCAATCTGCGGCGCCGTCGCTGAGCTCGGTGTTACCGTTCATGTTGCTCGGCCTTCCCATCATCGACACATTGATGGTCATGGTGCAACGAGTCAGCAAGGGCGCTTCGCCCTTTCGTCCCGACCGCAATCATATCCATCACAAGTTGCTCGAGCTTAATTTTGACCACTACGAAGCGGTGTTCATCATTTATGTCATTCAGGCAAGCTTCGTCGCGTTGGGATTCGCGTTGCGTTTCCAATGGGACACGTTGGTGTTGATGACTTACTTGGCCGTCAGTACCGCAGTGTTGACGACGTTCCGCTGGGCGCTTTGGAGCAAGTGGCGTTATCGAACGACGACCAACGCGGATCGCGGTTCCACGCTATCGGCCTATTTTCAGCAGCTAAGGTCGAGCGGGCGCTTAGAGGGTGCGGCGCTGATTTATCTGGTGCTGACAATAGTTGCCTACGTAATCTTTGCCGTAGCGTACCCGGAAAAAATTCCCCGCGATCTAGGGCTTCTCGCAGCGGCGATGGCCAGCGTACAACTAATGCTACTTTTTATCCGAAAGTCTGGGCCTCTAATCGCCGTTGAACGGATCGGATTGTACGTAACCATTGGCGTATCTATATACCTCATGCAAAGTGCGCCGCCAATTCCAGTGTTCGGCGGGAAAATCGAACAGGTCGTATTCATTTCAATGGCGGTTGCCGGTATGATCGCGATTCGTTACACAACCCAACCGACGCGATTTCAATTTACACCACTCGATTTTTTGATGTTGTTAATTGTCTTGGTGTTGCCGCGAGTGCTTGAACTACAGACGAATACTTCGCCTAATTGGCAACTCGGCATCGCCAAGCTGGTAGTGTTGTTTTATGCGATTGAACTCCTGGTGAACCGCCTTATTTCATGGCGTCGCGGATTGCGCGTAGTGCAAGTTGCCCTCCTTGCATTCGGTGGGTTTCGTGCAATACTGGGGTACTGAGTAAAATATAATATTTCTAACAAATTGTTTTAAGAATCGATTGTAAGATTCAAAAAAATAACAATAAATACCAAGCGGAGTTTCTAGCGGCGCTGCATGCCCAACGGATCGGATAATCGATTCGGGTGAATGGGTATATGGCTCCGCGAGAACATATTCGCAAATCGGAGTTTCACAATGCCTCATGCCTTAAGAGGATGCCGTACCGCTTGGTGCGGAATTTTGATGGTCTTCCTGTTCACCGCTTGCGGTGGGCGCGAAGCTCGAATCGCCAAGCACTACCAGCGCGCCCAAGAACATTTGCAGCAACAGGACTACGCCAAAGCCAAGGTCGAGCTGCGAAATGTCTTACAAATCGAGCCGCGATTCAATGACGCCTATTTTATGGGCGGACAGATCGCCGAAATCGAAGATGATTGGAACGCGGCTTATGCAAACTACGAAAAAGCCCTTGAAGTAAAACCCGCCGACGCCGCAACGCTGCTAAAACTGGCGCGAGTTTATTTGTTATTTGGCGAGCTAGAAAAAGCAGAAAAATCGTTGCAAGCCAGTGTTGCGGGTGCGCCGGAAAGTGCCGAATCGAAAACCGTTCGGGCGGCGATTCGCGCCGCACGCGGCGACTACGACGCGGCGATAAGCGATGCACGTTCCGTGTTGAGCACCTCACCGGGCCGTGAGGATACGATCAGTTTACTCGCCGGCGCGCATAAAAAAGTCGGCGACATGAAAAGCGCCGAGCAAACCCTAGTTGCCGGCACCCAAGCAAACCCGAGCAGCGTCGGCCTGCGGCTCGACCTCGCCAGTCTTTTCGTTCAGTCCAATCTCTATGATCGAGCCGAAAAACCACTTACCGAAATCGTAAAACTGGCGCCGAATGTCGAAGAGCACCAAATGCGATTGGCTGCTTACTATTCGAACGGCGGACGGCTTGACCAGGCGGAGACGATTCTGCGCAGTGCACTTGCGGCAGATTCCACAAATGAGCGTCGAGTGTTGGCGCTGGTAGAATTTCTTGCCCGGCAGCGCGGCCCGACTAAGGCGGAGGTGGTACTAAAAGCATTCCTGGCAAAAAACGAGGACGCTATTGATGTGCGTCTAGCGCTTGCCGGCCTTTACCTTTCCACCAAGCAGATTGAGCAAGCCGAGGCTGTTTTCCGTGAAGCAATCGACAAAGCCAGCCGCGAAGGCGACAAAGCCAAAGTAAGAAATCGCTTCGCCGAATATTTTTCTACTCGCGGTAAGCTTGACGAGGCTCAAGCTTTGGTCGACGAGTTACTCAAGAAGAATGTTCGCGACGAAGCGGCCTTACTCACCCGGGGTCGAATCGCATTAAGCAAACGCGATCCGATCAGTGCAATTACTGATTTTCGCTCGTTGTTGCGAAGCGAGCCCGATTCGGTCGAGTACCTAAGTTTGCTTGCGCGCGCGCACTTAATGAACAAAGAATCGGCGCTCGCCCGCGAGGCCCTCGCTCAGGCGGTGGAACGCAATCCCGCGGACACCAAAGTGCGGACTTTATGGATCGACTTTCTGGCGGCGAGCGGCGAATACCAAAAAGCGCTAAGCGAAGCCGACAATGCTCTGGCGAAGTCGCCGCTCGACACCGATCTTTTGCAACTCAAGGCAAATATCCAGGCCCTCACTCGAGATACCAAGGCCGCTGAACAAACGATGGAGCAGTTGAAGGCGGCCGGGGGTGGGCGTGCTTCCGGGTACCATCAAATGGGCTCGTTTTACTTAGCTAATAATAAATACGAAGCTGCAATTGTCGAGTTCAATGCCGCGCTTGGGCTGACGCCAAAGTCCTTCGACTCGGTTTCGGGATTGGTCAAAGCCTATATGGGGCTGGATTCCTTCGATCAGGCGTTCGCGCGCGTGCGGGATATCTACAAGGATAATCCGAACAGTGCCGAACTGGCTTATCTAACCGGGGAAATTTCTATTGCACAAGGCCGCCTTGATCAAGCGGAGACTTCGCTGCGCGCCGCAATCGCTGCGAAGGCAGATTGGGCAACGCCGTATTTGGCGCTGCGCAAAATTTTGACCGACCGGCAAGACTTTAAAGCCGCAGAGGAATCCCTGCGCCAGGGTTTAAAGGCCATGCCGAACGATCCGCTTTTGCTATTTTCTTTGGCGCGAACGCTGGAGTTGTCCAAAGACTATCGCGCGTCGGTTGAAGTGTATGAAGCGCTACTGACAGCCAACGCCGGGATGGACATCGCAGCCAATAATCTGGCGATACTTCTCGTCGAGAAACTGGGCGATAAGGCAAGCATCGCGCGCGCACTTGAATTGGCGACGCGATTTGACGGCTCGTCAAATCCCATATTCCTCGATACATTTGGCTGGGTGCAAGTTCGCTCGGGTCAATTTGATCGAGGGGTCGATTCGATTAAAAAAGCAATTGAGTTGATGCCTACTCAGCCCGAGTTTCACTACCACCTCGCCGTCGCGAGCCAAATGCGGGGCGATGTCTCATCGGCTCGAAAGTCGATCGAGTCGGCCTTGGCCAGCCCGCTGGAATTTTCCGAACGCAAAGAAGCACGCGCGCTATTGGCGGAATTGGCCGGAAAACGGGGGCAAACACCGTAAAAAATGGGCAGACCAAGTCAAGTGTCGATATTTTTTACACTAGACCGATATTAGTTCGATTGATATTTTTTAACTAATTGTTTTAATTGCGTTAAAACTTTTAGGTACGTTTATTGCTTCATTTCGCCCAAACCCCTGGTACAAGGGAGTTCCTTCTGCGCTGCGTAACTCTAATAATCATAATTTGTGCGTTTGGAAAGGAAATGTATATGAAATATTTGAAGTTGGGATTGTCCGCTCTACTCGGCGTCTCGGCATGTATTAGTTCTTATGCCAGTACGTACGAAATTTCCTCGCCGTTGTCCAGTTCAGGCCACACCTTCAGTGCGCACGTTGCTAATAGCGGTAGTTTCCGCGACAGCATCGCCTTTACAATGAATCAAGCTGGCGTCGCAAAAATCTCCGCGATTCCGCAATGGGGCGGCACTAATCGCAGTGGCTTGCAAATTAGTGTGTTTGATCAAGCGAATAACTTGCTGATGTTCGGCGCCAACCAAGCTGTTTTTGGCGCGCTTAACGCCGGCTCTTATTACGCTACGGTGTCGGGCTTCTTCAAGACCAGGAATAATGGCTACAACGTATCGGCGCTGGCTGCACCCGTGCCGTTGCCGGCAGCGATTTGGTCATTGGGAATGGGTATTGCAGGGTTCTGGTTTGTCGGTCGTCGTAAACAAAACGCGGCCGCCGCAGCTTAACGCATAGTAAAAAGCCTACTTAGGAAACATTGCAAGAAACCGGGTCCGATTGTAGGAAAGCACTAGACCAAATGGCCCCGCAGCGAAAGTTGCGGGGCCATTTTTTTACCTCTCTCGCATAACCCTATTCGCGGTTACGCGGCGCAAAAAAAAAGCCCTTGGCATAACCAAGGGCTCGGATGATGCCAATGCGGGTCAGTCTTTTGCAAGGATATCCACATCCTTGGTTTCTTTAATAAACAACATGCCGATCACAAAGGTTCCCAACGCAATAATGATGGGATACCACAAGCCGGAATAAATATCACCGCGCGAGACGACGATGGCGATGGCAGTCGCCGGCAAGAAGCCGCCGAACCAGCCGATACCGATGTGGTAAGGAAGCGACATCGACGTATAGCGAATACGCGTTGGGAACATCTCCACCAGCATCGCGGCGATGGGGCCGTACACCATCGTGACGTAGATCACCAACAAGGTCAGCAATAACACCAGCATGACCTTGTTCATCTGCGCCGGATCGGCTTTAGGTGGATAACCTGCGGCTTTGACTGCGTCACTCAACTCCTTTTTGAAACGCTCGCCTTCTTCTTTGGAGTTCGGCGCCTTGCCGTCATAGGCGAGAATGACTTTATCACCCACTTTGACTTGCGCCATCGCCAAGCCCGGCGAGTCCGTGTTGGTGTAGTTCAAACCGTTGCTCGCCAGATAGTTTTTCGCCACGTCGCATGGCGTAGTGAATTTTTTCGTACCTGTCGGATTGAATTGAAACGCACAAGTTGCCGGATCCGCTTCAACGGTGATGGGCGAACTTTGCAGCGCCGTTTCCAGCGCTGGATTGCCGTAATGGGTAAGCCCTTTGAAGATTGGGAAAAAGGTCAGCGCCGCGATCAAACAACCGGCCATGATAATCGGTTTACGCCCGATTCGGTCCGATAGACTGCCGAAGAATAAGAAGAAAGGCGTGCCGATGACAAGCGAAATGGCGATCAATAAGTTCGCCGTCGGTCCATCGACTTTCAGCATTTTTTCCAAGAAGAACAGGGCGTAGAACTGGCCCGTGTACCACACCACCGCTTGACCGGCGGTCAGTCCCACCAACGCCAAGATGACAATCTTGAGGTTGGCCCATTGGCCGAAGGATTCGCTGATTGGCGCCTTCGACAATGTGCCTTCGCTCTTCATCCGTTCGAACGCCGGCGACTCGCTTAACGATAAGCGAATCCACAACGAAACGCCTAGGAGGATGATCGAGAGCAAGTACGGCACGCGCCAGCCCCAGGCGGTGAATTGCTCCTCGCCCAAGTAGGTGCGCACGCCGAGAATCACCAGCAATGCCAGCATCAGGCCGACCGTCGCCGTGGTTTGAATCCAGCTCGTGTAAGCTCCGCGCTTATTGGATGGCGCGTGTTCGGCTACATAGGTCGCCGCGCCGCCGTATTCGCCGCCGAGGGCCAAGCCCTGCAATAGCCGCAGCGCGATCAAAATAATGGGCGCCCAAATGCCGATAGACTCGTAATTCGGCAGGAAACCGACGACAAAAGTCGATACGCCCATAATCATGATTGTGACTAAAAAGGTATATTTACGACCGACCAAATCCCCGAGTCGACCGAACACCAGCGCGCCGAACGGGCGTACGGCAAAACCGGCGGCGAATGCAAGCAAGGTGAAAATATCCCGGGTCGCAGGATCCAGCGCAGAGAAAAAGTTCTTCGCGATGATGGCGGCCATGACGCCAAACAAATAAAAGTCGTACCACTCAAAAACCGTTCCGAGAGACGAGGCGAAAACCACTTTTTTCTCTTCCGGGGTCATGCCTTCGCCCCGTGCTCTGGCCTTTGACGCTGCTATTTCGTTTGCCACCGTTGCATCTCCCCAAACATAGTTAATTGATTGATTTCAAAAAATTATCGAGTCTTATATAAGACTTATCGACCGCATTATTCTCCAATCCGGCACAGAAGGCAATCTACCCCTTACAAATTTCCAAAACACTCCCGGCTGCTAATCTCCGCATTGAGCGGGTAATTGCCTTCTTTCGCAGCAGTTTCCTGGCCTTGCTTGGAACAGATGAAGCCAAGAAATTGCCCCGCCACCGGCGAAAGCGTGGCGCCCGGTTTTTTGTTGACATAGATATAAAGGAATCGCGACAGCGGATATTTACCTTCCAAGCAATTTTGCTGGCTCGGCGGAAAGTAGGGGCCGGAATCGGTGGCGGATAGTGCGACGGGACGCGTTCGGCGGCTGCTGAAGAAATAGCTGGCAAAGCCAATGGCCGATTTTTCCGCGCCAACGTTTTGCACGATCGATGTCGACACCGGCTCGGATTTTAAATCGTAACGAAACTCGCCGTTATCCATCACCATCTCTCTAAACAGCGAGTACATGCCATGGGTTTTGGCGGGGCCTTTTGGCGTGATTTCCAGGTCGGCCCACTCGTTGCCCAGGCCAAGCTGTCCCCAAGTTTTGATCGTATCGCCGCCACGTTTGTGGGTGACGGAAAATACGCTATCGAGCTGCCGCAGCGTCATCGCTTCCAGAGGATTATGTTTATTCACATACACCGCGATCGCATCCAGGCCAACGGTGATGCGAACCGGCGGGTAGCCAAATTTGGCCTGAAAATCCGCCAGTTCTTTCGCCGTCATCGGTCGGCTCATCGGCGCAAGCTCGGTGCGATTTTCCAGCAATGCCGCGATCGCCATGCTCGATCCGCCGCCGGTGATATCGACCTCGACGTTAGCATAAAGTAGCTTGAAAGCCTCGGCCCAGCGATTCAGCAAATTGCTCAAGGTCGACGATCCGATGCTGCGAATCTTTCCTTCAAGTTTATCCACACGCCGATAGTCCGCTAGACGGCCGTCGATTTTAACTTTCGGCGTTTCCGGTTGTAACGATTCTTTGGGCTTGGGCCAACCGGGCGGGGTTTGCGTGGAAACGCGCGCACTCGCCGCGATGGGCAAGCAGATTAGCAATGCGAGGAAAATCGATCTGCTATGCATGCTGCGCGCCGCCCGCCTTCGATACGAACCGCGAAACAAATATCTTGTACAGCGCAAGCATCACGAAAAACAAAACGATCAGCGCCGCGCCGCGCCAAAACGCGACGTCGATTAAGCGCGTGCCGGTGAGACGCGCATGATCGATACGCTCCGTCGCGATGGCATTCACTTGCTTAATCGGCTGCTCTAATTTTGGCGAGCCGAGCATGTCGCCGGTGCTGTTGAGTAGTTGATTTGCTTCCTTCAGCGCGCCGGTTAACGCCAACGCCGACGCGGTGTAGCTGTCGATATCGAACGGTTTCGCATCTTTGGCTTTCGGCTCCTTGCGCCCCGGCTCCATGAAAATTTTATCGACCGATTCCATCGTCGCGTTCAATGTCACGCTGGTATCTTGCAAGGTTTTTAGCAAACCATCGGCCGTCGTCGTGGCTTCGCTCACCGAGCCGACCAAATCTTCCGTATCGCTCACGGCGTTGCGATATTGCCCAAGCCCGGCGAGCAGCAGCGGATGTAGGCGTTGCACATCGTTCACCACCCGCGCTTGGGTTTTCGCGATTTCGTCGGGAATACGTTCGGTCATGTTGGTGATGCGATCAACGCTCTTCGTCACGGTCGCGACCGATTGCGTCATGCCTTCGATTTGGCTATTGCCGAGAATGTTGTTGACCGCCGCTTCCGCCTGCCAATTCATCAAAAAAGGCAGGCGCTTACTGTAATAGAACGCCCGCTCTGTGAAGAGTCGAATTTCCTCGACGGATTTGAGCGCGTCGGTAACAGGCGCCAGCAAA
>JANOGO010000099.1:0-7652 GCA_031406045.1 Pseudomonadota bacterium | reverse complement strand
TATGGCTGCGGGTTATGGTATCGCCGCCGACGATGGCGCGTTGCTCGACCAAGCCAAAGCCATTTTCAAACCGCTGCCCGCCAACGCGGCAACAGCGGAATACCCAATCACGCCGGAGCGCGTCGCGCTCGGCAAAGCATTATTTTTTGAAACGCGCGTCGCGAGCGACGGCACAACGAGTTGCGGCCGTTGCCATTTACCGCAACTGTATGGCATCGATGGGTTGCCGAAATCCTTCGGCGCGGAAAATTTCAAGGTGCCGCGCAACGCACCGACGGTCATCAACACCGCGCTGCAATTCGTGCAACATTACGGCGGCAACCGCAAAGACGTCGAAGAGCAAGCCAAGCGCGCGCTCTGCGGCTTAGCTTATGGCAATAAGAGTTGCGACGATGCCACGGCGCGACTGAAAGCCATTCAAGGTTACGGCCCGCTATTCGCCGCCGCCTTCCCGAACGATCCCGATCCGATCAAACCGGATAATTGGGGCATCGCCATCGGCGCCTACGAGCGTACGCTGATTTCCGCAGCGCCATTCGACGCCTATTTGAAAGGCGATAACAAAGCCATCGACGACACCGCGAAACGCGGCCTGGCTAAATTCATCGAAACCGGTTGCGTCGCCTGCCACAGCGGCATGATGATCGGCGGCAATATGTACCAAAAATTCGGCCTAGTCGAACCCTACTGGGACGCCCTCGGCTACGCCGAAGACAAAGCCGACAAAGGCCGCTTCGTCGACACTAAAGACGTCAACGACACCTATATGTTCAAAGTGCAAACGTTACGTAATGTCGCGCTCACGCCGCCGTACTTCCACGACGGTTCGGTGAAAGTTTTAGGTGATGCGGTGCGCATCATGGCGCGCGTGCAACTCGGCAAGAAATTGGCGGACAACGACGTCGCTGATATCGTCGCGTTTTTGAATTCGCTGACGGGGCCGGTGCCGGAAAACTTTAGAAATGTGCCGGACTTGCCGGTGGGGCGCTTCGCGGCGAATTAGTCGCGCTGTGGCCCAAGGCCAGCCCCTCATTCCCGCGAAGGCGGGAATCCATTTGGCCATCGTAGAATGACGCCGGCTGAGTTGCAATAATCCTATGGATTCCCGCCTTAGCGGGAATGATAGTTGGGGAGTCTACGCGCTCAGCCCTTAAAGACTATTTCCCTTTCGCCAACCCATACATCGCCAACGCCTTCACCCGCGCAGAAGAATGTTCCACAATCGGCTTCGGATATTGCTTCCCAAGCACAATCCCCGCAGCGGCAATATCCACGCTGCTCGCCAGCCAAGGGGCGTGGAGCTCCGCTCCGGATAAGCCTTTCAGCTCGGGCACATAGCGGCGAATAAATTTTCCGTCGGGATCGAATTTTTCCGATTGGGTGACGGGATTGAAAATTCTAAAGTAGGGCTGTGCGTCGCAGCCGGTGGACGCCGCCCATTGCCAGCCGCCGTTGTTTGCGGCGAGATCGAAATCATTCAAATTGTCGGCGAAATATTTTTCGCCCCAGCGCCAGTCGATCAATAAATCTTTCACCAAAAATGACGCGACGATCATGCGCAAGCGGTTGTGCATGAAGCCGGTTTCGTTGATTTGGCGCATGGCTGCGTCGACGATCGGATAACCGGTCTTGCCGTCACACCACGCTTGAAATTTATGTTTGTCATTTTCGAATTTGAGGCCGGCATATTCGGGCTTGAATGAGCGCTCTGCGACGTGTGGAAAGTGATAAAGAATGTTGAAATAAAAATCTCGCCAGATGAGTTCTGCGAGCCAGGTTGCCGCGCCTTCACTATGTTCCGCCGCGGCGATGCGCGCAAGTTCGCGAATGGAAATCGTGCCGAAGCGATTGTGAACAGACAGATACGACACGCCCTTGGTGCCCGGAAAGTCGCGCCGTTGCTTGTATTCCGCCATGCGCGGTAAAAAATCTTGCAACGTTGCGCGAGCACCGGATAGGCCGGGCTTGATGCCGAGCGCCAATAAGTTCGTTGTGCGAAAGCCCATGCTTTCCAGTGTCGGGATCGGCGTTTCGTTTTTTACTTTCGAGAAATGACTGGCGTATTTTTCGACCGGATACGCCTTCAGAAAAAAATGATCGAGCTTCTTTAGCCAAGCATTTTTATACGGCGTGAAGACGGTGAATGGGCGCCCGGCTTGCGTCAGCACTTCGTCCTTTTCAAAGATGACTTGATCTTTGTACGAAAAAAATTCGATGTCATTTTCGGCGAGCGTCGCCGCAACCGCTTGATCGCGCGCAATTGCCGGGGGCTCGTAATCGTGATTGGCATAAACCGCTTGCACTTGCAACTGCTCGGCGAGTCGCGGAATTTCATCGCACGCGCGGCCATGGCGCACGATAAGCGCGCCGCCGTGTTTGCGTAATTCTTGATCGAGTTCCAACACGCTATGCCAAATGAATTCGACGCGGCGATCGTCTTTTTTTGGCAATGCGTCGAGAATTTCTTTATCAAATACGAACGCGCAGTAAACTTGTTGGTGGGCTTTCAGCGCGTAATAAAGCGCGGCGTGATCTTCCATGCGAAGATCGCGGCGGAACCAACAGAGGGCGGCGGATGATTTCATTTATGGTTTTACGATTAAATAAGTTGCGACTGCGGTAATTTTTTGTCATTCCCGCGTAGGCGGGAATCCATAGTGCGCTTGCAAATTCAAATGCCAAATGGATTCCCGCCTACGCGGGCATGTCACAACTGGATTTCTCACTGACACGGCTTGATAAGACACATCACCCATTATCCAAATTGTGCGCGACGCGCCACACGATTACAATAGCGCCTGTCATGTACACGAACCTTACCAACCACTTCCTGATCGCCATGCCCAACATGGCTGACCCCAATTTTGCTAAGACGCTGACGTATATTTGCCAGCACGATGAAAAGGGTGCGCTCGGCATTGTCGTCAATCGTCCCGGCGAGATGACGCTCGGCAAGTTGCTCGGAAAAGCCGACATCAGCCTTGACAACGATCGGTGGAAATCCACGCCGATCTACATGGGTGGGCCGGTGCAAACCGACCGCGGTTTTGTGTTGCATCAGCCGGTCGGCTCGTGGCAGTCGACGCTCGCGGTGAACGCGGTCGCCGGCCTGACCACCTCGCGCGACGTGCTGCTTTCCATGGTCGCCGGGAACGGGCCGGAAAAGATGATCGTCGCGCTCGGTTACGCGGGTTGGGCAGCAGGGCAACTCGAGCAGGAGATTCAGCAGAATGGTTGGCTGACCGTCGAGGCCGATCTTGACGTTGTCTTCAACACGCCGCCGGAAGCGCGCTTGAATGCAGCGATCGGCTTGCTCGGCATCAGCTTTGCCAACTTATCCGGCCAAGCAGGGCATGCCTAAGGGAACGGTGCTCGCTTTCGATTTCGGTTTGAAACGTATTGGCGTTGCTGTAGGGGAGTTCGAACTCAAGCTCGCGCACCCGCTCGCCACATTGACCGTCAACGATTCCGGGCAAACCATGGCGGCCATCGATAAACTCGTGAAAGATTGGCGGCCGAATTTGTTGCTCGTTGGTGAGCCGCACCACGACGATGGCCGTCCCCACGCATTGTCCGGCGCGATCGAAAAATTCGTCGCGAATCTAAAGACCCACACCAAACTCGACGTGGTTTTGTCCGACGAAAGTTTTTCGTCGACCGCCGCGTCGAGCGCGTTGCGCGACGCCGGCATCAAAGGCCACAAACAAAAAGCCATGCTCGATAGCGTCGCGGCGCAGGAAATTTTACAAGGCTATTTCGATAATCATGTCAGCGTCGCGCGCTAATCTTCCCGACGCCGAAGCCCTGGTCACATCGCTCGCGGCGATGATCGAGGCTGACATGGCGCCCGACACGGTGTTAGTCGGCATCCATACCGGCGGCGTGTGGCTGGCGGAACGTTTGCAGCAATTGCTCGGCGTGAACACACCGCTTGGCACGCTCGACATCACCTTTTATCGCGACGATTTCGACGAGCGCGGCCTGCATCGCGATGCCAAGCGCTCGGCGATTCCGTTTGAGGTCGCCGGCAAGGACATCATCTTGGTCGACGACGTGCTCTACACCGGCCGCACCATCCGCGCGGCGATGAACGAGTTATTCGACTATGGCCGCCCGGCGCGCATTCGCCTCGCGGTGTTGGTCGATCGCCAACGCCGCGAGCTGCCGATCGGCGCGCAATTCGTCGGAATGACTTTTCCCGTGCCGGACGACGAAATGTTAGTGCTGGAGCGCAGCGAATCCGGCAAACTGGCGTTCAAACAAATGAAAAAGGAACCGCGCTGATGCAGCGGAATTTACAGATCGATGACCAAGGCAACCTACAACATCTACTGACCATCGAAGGTATTCCCCGCGCGCTCCTGCTAAAAATTCTCGACACCGCCGATTCATTCGTCGGCGTCACCGAGCGCGACGTGAAGAAGGTTCCGCTGCTGCGCGGCAAATCCGTATTCAATATTTTCTTCGAGCCGTCGACGCGCACGCGCACGACATTCGAAATCGCGGCGAAGCGATTGTCCGCCGACGTCATCAATCTTAACGTCGGCGGATCGAGCACCAGCAAGGGCGAAACGCTGCTCGACACGGTCGCGAATTTATCGGCTATGCATGCCGATATGTTCATCGTACGCCATGCCACCAGCGGCGCGCCGCATCTGATCGCGCGTCATGTCGCGCCGGGGATTCATGTGATCAATGCCGGCGATGGCCGCCATGCTCATCCGACGCAAGCGCTGCTCGACATGTACACCATTCGCCATTACAAAAAGCAGTTCACCGATTTGCGCGTCGCCGTGGTCGGCGATCTGCTGCATTCGCGTGTTGCGCGTTCGCAAATTCATGCGTTGACGACATTGGGCGTGCCGGAAGTGCGCGTGGTTGGGCCGAAGACGTTGATCCCGCGCGATGTCGAAAATCTCGGCGTTCACGTTTATTACGACATGGCGCGCGGCATTAAAGATTGTGACGTGGTGATGATGCTGCGCTTACAAAACGAGCGTATGAACGGCGCGCTGTTGCCGAGCGCCGGCGAATATTTCAAGTCCTACGGCCTCACGCCGGCAAAACTCGCGCACGCTAAACACGATGCGATTGTGATGCATCCGGGACCGATGAATCGCGGCGTCGAAATCGATTCTGCGGTGGCCGACGGCAAGCAATCGGTGATCTTGCCGCAAGTGACGTTCGGCATCGCGGTGCGCATGGCGGTGATGAGTATGTTAGCGGGGAATGGTTAGTTCCGTCATTGCGAGCGCAGCGAAGCAATCTCGCTTTTGTGTTGCGCTAATGAATAACGAGATTGCTTCGCTACGCTCGCAATGACAATGGGAAGAAACATGGTAAAAAATACCTATGCATGAAACGGCAATACCAGAGCGTCACCTGGCAGAGCATGGCCTGGGAGCCAGTATCCATGCGCCTCCCCCGGCATCAACAATTGAAATGTCAAAAGCCCTAACCATCCTCAACCAAACCTTCGGCTACCCGATTTTTCGCGGCGAGCAAGAGGCGATCATCGGCCAAATCGCGAATGGCGGCGACGCGTTGGTGTTGATGCCGACCGGCGGCGGCAAATCCTTGTGCTATCAAATTCCGGCGCTATTGCGTGACGGTGTTGGCATCGTCGTTTCGCCGTTAATCGCGTTGATGCAAAACCAAGTCGATCAACTAAAGCAGCTAGGCGTCGCCGCTGAATTTTTGAACTCGACGCAATTGATCGGCGAATCGGAACGCGTGCAGCGCGATGTCCTGGCGGGCAAAATCGATTTGCTTTACGTTGCGCCGGAACGTTTGGTCACACCGAGCTTTTTGCAATTGTTGGAGCGCATCACCGTTGCGCTATTCGCGATCGATGAAGCCCATTGCGTATCGCAGTGGGGTCACGATTTCCGTCCGGAATATTTACAGTTGTCGATTTTGCACGAGCGTTTTCCCGACGTGCCGCGCATCGCGCTAACCGCGACCGCTGATGAATTAACGCGCGGCGAAATGATCAAGCGCTTGAAATTGGAAGACGCGCGGATTTTCATTTCCAGTTTCGATCGGCCTAACATCCGTTACAGCGTGGTAGAGAAACAAGATGCACGGCAACAATTACTGCGTTTTTTGCGTGACGAGCACGATGGCGACGCGGGCATTGTGTATTGCCTGTCGCGCAAAAAAGTCGACGAAACCGCCCAATGGCTGAAGGGCCAAGGTCTCAAAGCGTTGCCCTATCACGCCGGCATGGAGATCGACGCGCGGCGGCGCAATCAAGATAAATTTTTGCGCGACGACGGCATCGTGATGGTCGCGACGATTGCGTTCGGCATGGGCATCGATAAGCCCGACGTGCGCTTCGTCGCCCATTTGGATTTGCCGAAAAGTGTCGAAGGTTATTATCAAGAAACGGGCCGCGCCGGACGCGACGGTCAGCCGGCAAACGCGTGGATGACTTACGGTTTGAGCGACGTGGTGCAGTTGAGCCGCATGATCGAGCAATCGGATGCGGACGAAACTCACAAGCGCGTCGAGCGCCACAAGCTCGATGCGATGCTCGGGTTCTGTGAAACCGTGACGTGTCGGCGGCAAATGCTGCTGCAATATTTCGGCGAGGCGGGCACGCCCTGCGGCAACTGCGATACCTGCATCAACCCGCCGCAAACCTGGGACGGCAGCCTCGCCGCGCAGCAAGCGCTGTCGACGGTTTACCGCACTGGGCAACGCTTCGGCGCCGGACATTTGATCGACGTATTGCTCGGCAAAGTCACGGAGCGAATGGAAAGTTTGGGCCACGATAACTTGAGCACCTTCGGCCTCGGCAAAGACTTCGAAGATAAACGCTGGCGCTCGGTGTTTCGCCAATTGGTTGCAACCGGCTTGTTGCGTGTCGATGTCACCGGCTATGGCGCATTGCTGCTGAATGAAGCGTCGCGGCCGGTATTGCGCGGCGAGCAAGCCGTCTATTTTCGCCAAGAAGTAGAAGGTGAGAAAAAGAAAGCCACGAAGACGCGCAGCAAAGTTCCGCTCGATTTACCGGAAGATCGGCTGGAACTATTGGAAGCCATGCGCATTTTGCGCCGCAAACTAGCCGAGGAGCAAGGCGTGCCGTCGTTCGTGATTTTCCACGATTCGACGCTGATGCAATTGGTCATGCAGCGCCCGCAGAATCGCGAGCAGCTAGCCGAGATCAGCGGCATCGGCGCACAAAAACTGGAGCGTTACGGCGCGCCGTTGTTGGACGTGTTGCGTGCCCATGCCGCATAATACTCACCGCCCTGGCCTCCTCACGAGCGATCAGCGAACTTTCAACGTATGAAAATCCATATCAAAAACGGCCGTCTGGTCGATCCGATAAATCGTATCGACTCGACACAAGATGTCTTTATCGCGGCTGGGAAGATCGTCGCGATCGGCGCGATGCCAGAGGGATTTCACGCCAACCGCGTCATCGACGCGAGCAATTTGATCGTTTGCCCTGGGCTGATTGATTTGTCGGCGCGCTTACGCGAGCCGGGCTTCGAATATAAAGCCACACTCGAATCGGAAATGGCCGCGGCGGTCGCGGGCGGTGTGACGAGTTTGGTGTGCCCGCCGGATACCGACCCGCCGCTGGACGAACCGGGCCTGGTGGAAATGCTGAAATACCGCGCTAAGAATTTGAATCAGTCGCA
>JANOGO010000095.1:0-1953 GCA_031406045.1 Pseudomonadota bacterium | reverse complement strand
CTCGCCTTCGATACGCTTTACGCCGAAGGTCAGCGCCGCTACGTCGAATCGCTGTCGGCGTACGCGCGGCAATTTTTGCAATTGATGGAAAAACCCGACGTCGATTTAATCGAAGGTTTATCGCCGGCAATCTCGATCGAGCAAAAAGCCACCAGCCATAATCCGCGCTCGACCGTTGGGACCGTCACGGAAATTCACGACTATTTGCGCCTATTGTTTGCGCGGGTCGGCGATCCGCATTGCCCGAATCACCCGGAAATTTTGCTCGAAGCGCAAAGCGTGTCGCAAATGGTCGATCACGTTCTCGCGCTGCCGCAAGACACCAAGCTGATGATCGTCTCGCCGATGGTGGTCGATCGCAAAGGCGAGCAGTTGGATTTATTTGCCGAATTGCAGTCGCAAGGTTTTGTACGCTTTCGCGTCGACGGCAAAGTGTATGAAATCGACAGTCTGCCCAAGCTGCAAAAAACAAAAAAGCACACCGTTGAAGTCGTCATCGATCGTCTCAAGGTTGGGCTCGATGCGAAACAACGGCTGGCGGAATCCTTCGAAACGGCTTTGCGCCACGCCGATGGCCGCGCACTGGCGGTAGAAATGGATAGCGGCAAAGAGCATCTCTTTTCGGCGAAGTTCGCCTGCCCGATTTGCTCCTATTCATTGCAGGAATTAGAGCCGCGTTTATTCTCCTTCAATAATCCGATGGGCGCATGCCAACGCTGCGACGGCTTGGGTGAAATCAATTTTTTCGATCCGAAACGCATCGTCGGCTTTGCGCACCTGAGTTTGGCGAGCGGCGCGATTAAGGGCTGGGACCGGCGCAATCATTTTTATTTTCAGTTGCTGCAAAGTCTGGCGCAACATTACAAATTCGATCTCGACAAACCGTTTGATGAATTGTCCGGTGAAACACAAGAAATAATTCTGCAAGGCAGTGGTAGAGAACGCATTGATTTTCAGTATCCGACAGAGCGCGGCAAAGTCGTGATCCGCAGCCACACGTTCGAAGGCGTGATTCCGAATTTGGAGCGGCGCTATAAAGAAACCGATTCGATGATGGTGCGCGAAGAATTAGCAAAATATCTGAACAACAAGCTCTGCCCGGAATGCAACGGCACGCGGCTGCGCCTTGAAGCGCGAAACGTGAAAGTTGCGAATCATACGATTCACGAACTTTCCTGCAAGCCCCTAAAACTAGCGATGAGCTTCTTCGAGCAACTCAAATTGAAGGGCAAAAAGCAGGCGATCGCGGAAAAAATCGTTAAAGAAATCGCCAATCGTTTGCAGTTTTTGAACAACGTCGGCTTGGAATATTTATCGCTCGATCGCGCGGCCGATACGCTATCCGGCGGCGAAGCGCAGCGCATTCGCTTGGCCAGTCAAATAGGTTCCGGCTTGACCGGCGTGATGTATGTGCTCGATGAACCCTCCATCGGCTTACATCAGCGCGACAATCATCGACTGTTGGAAACGTTGAAGCGCCTGCGCGATCTGGGCAATTCCGTGATCGTGGTCGAGCATGACGAAGACGCAATTCTCTCCGCTGATTATGTGATCGACATCGGGCTGGGCGCCGGCGTGCATGGCGGCCGCATCATCGCCGAAGGCACGCCGAAAGCGGTGCAAAGCAACAAGGCCTCGCTGACGGGACAATATTTAAGCGGCAAACTAAAAATCCCGATGCCGAAAAAACGTACCAAACCGGATAAGAAAAAGAATTTCCGATTAGTCGGCGCAACCGGCAACAATTTAAAGCAGATCACTTTGAATCTGCCGGTTGGTTTGCTGGTCTGCATTACCGGCGTGTCCGGTTCCGGCAAGTCGACGCTGATTAACGACACGCTGTACAACGCCGTCGCGCGCCACATTTACGGCAGCGTTGCCGAGCCCGCAGCGCACGAAGCGATTCACGGCATGGAATTTTTCGACAAAGTCATCAACGTCGACCAAAGCCCG
>JANOGO010000022.1:0-18958 GCA_031406045.1 Pseudomonadota bacterium | reverse complement strand
CCGAGGTCACTCGGCAATACCGTGGCAGCGGATCGGCTGCGTATGGCCCTAGGCCAGCCACTCACCCGACGGTTCCCGCGCAGGCGGGAATCCACAGTGAATTGAGAATAGAGATGCCAAATGGATTCCCGCCTGCGCGGGAGTGACGGGGTGGCCTAAGGCTACAAGTGGAAAAGGTGTCTGGACTTTAAGTAATGATTGTTTGAGCTTGGCCCGTTGCTTGTTTTTCAATCGAGCCAATCGACCAAACCGTCTCGCCTTGTTTGCGTAACAGTTCCATTGCGGTGTTCGCGTCATTTTTTCCAACCACCACCACCATCCCCACGCCGCAATTAAACACGCGATGCATTTCGCTTTCCACGACATTGCCGTGTTCTTGCAGCCACGAAAATAACGCCGGGCGCGGCCACGCATTTTTTTGAATCACTGCGGTTAATCCATTCTGCAAAATGCGTGGAATATTTTCCGTCAGTCCGCCGCCGGTGATGTGCGCGATGCCTTTCACGTTGATCTGCTTCATCAATTCCAACATCGGTTTCACGTAGAGGCGGGTCGGCGCCAGTATTGCCTCGCGGAAGGTTTTTCCGTGGAAAGGCGCATCAAGATTGGGTTTAGCCCGTTCGATGATTTTTCGAATCAGCGAATAGCCATTCGAATGCGCGCCGCTCGACGCCAGGCCCAACACCACATCGCCCGGCGCAATCGACTTGCCGTCGATGATATTTTCTTTTTCCACGACGCCGACTGCAAAGCCGGCGAGGTCATATTCGCCCGGCGGATACATGCCCGGCATTTCCGCCGTTTCCCCGCCGATCAGCGCGCAGCCCGATTGTTCGCAGCCGAGCGCAATGCCTTTGATGACTTGCGTCGCGGTCGGCACGTCGAGTTTGCCGCTGGAAAAATAATCGAGTAAAAATAACGGCTCGGCGCCCTGCACCAAAATATCGTTCACGCTCATCGCGACCAAATCGATGCCGATGGTGTCGTGTTTATTCCATTCGAAAGCGAGTTTGAGTTTGGTGCCGACGCCGTCGGTGCCGGAAACGAGTACGGGATTTTTGTATTTCTTCGAGATCTCGACGAGCGCGCCGAAGCCGCCGATGCCGGTCAACACCTCGGGCCGCAGCGTGCGCTTGGCAAAGGGTTTGATGGCCTCGACTAACGCATCGCCGGCGTCGATATCGACGCCGGCATCGCGGTAAGAGAGGGATGCGCTGGTGGCGTCCGATTTGCTCGAGTTGAGTTCTCGCTTTCTTCAGGATAGAGTGCTGCGGTCAAGGTCAAATTTTACCCGAAATGATTTTCCCCGGTTCCGATAACTCGCGTTTGTATTTTCTGATCGGCGCAGCGCTCGTGGTCGCGCTGTTGTTTTACTTGCTCGGCCCGATCCTCACGCCGTTCATGTTTGCCGCGATTTTGGCTTACATTTGCGATCCATTGGTCGATCGTTTGGTGCGCCGGCGCGTGCCGCGTACGCTCGCAACGGCGTTGGTATTGCTGTTGTTAATCGGATTATTTGTGCTGCTGATGCTGATTCTAGTGCCGTTGTTTCAAAAAGAAGTCGCGTTACTCAGCGCACGTTTACCGAGCTACATTACCGCGCTGAACGAAAAATTAATTCCCTGGCTCAACGCCAAATTCGGATTCAAGATCGAACTCGATTTTGCCAGCTTTAAACAAAATATCACCGACTATGTGCAAGGCGCCGACGGCTTAGCGGGCAAAGTGTTCGCGTCACTGAAGATCGGCGGCATGGCGCTGGTCGGATTTTTCGTGAACTTGATTCTGGTACCGGTTGTATTGTTTTATCTGCTGCGCGATTGGGATGAACTAGTCGAAAAAATCGATCACCTCATTCCACGCCGGTGGCACGGCAAAGTCACCGAAATCGCGCGCGAAATCGATGCAGTGTTATCGGAATTTTTGCGTGGACAAATTTCGGTGATGCTGCTGATGAGTGTGTTCTATGTGCTCGGCTTGTGGCTCGCGGGCCTCGAATTCGCGCTACCGATCGGCATCATCACCGGCTTGTTAGTGTTCGTTCCGTACGTCGGCATGATCACCGGTTTGTTGCTTGCCACGCTTGCCGCGTTGATGCAATTCCAAAGCCTCCCCGGCATGATTTGGGTGTGGGTCGTATTCGGCGCCGGTCAATTGCTCGAAGGCATGGTCGTCACGCCGTGGCTGGTCGGCGATCGCATCGGCTTACATCCGGTCGTGGTAATTTTTGCACTGCTCGCATTCGGACAAATCTTTGGATTCTTCGGCGTGCTGCTGGCGCTACCGGTCAGCGCGGCGCTTCTGGTGGCTCTACGACATCTGCGCGAGAATTATCTCGACAGCAAAATCTACAACGAATAATTCATCTATCGTGCCACGAGCCGCATATTGCTTGCCTCGTGGCGGCACCATGCTTAAGAGCCAATAAATACGTGCTTCCTGGCACGACGGCTTAAAAACTTCATTTCTGAAAAACCCGAATATCGAATATTTCTTTTTTAATTCATCGATTTATCGCATCGAACTTAGAGAAAATGATCATCTGGACAAACAAAAAAACACTGACTACAACGAGGTTATCAGGCCAAGAAATGAAAACACGACGGCCTTAGAACTAGAAGAAAAGGAACTGAGCGATGAAAACTTTTGCATACCCATCCGACACCATGCAGCGCAAGCTCGAAGATGCTAAAGCTTATTTGCGCGCACGCGGCAAGTACGTTATCGACAAAGGGAACACCTGGCATTTTTCCCATACGGTGAATTGGGATGAGTATAAAAAACTCGCGCAAACACCGCAGCACCAAGCCGCTTAGCCGGATTTATTCCCAATCATAATCGGCGCGATTAAAGCGTCGCGTGAGTTGGCGAAACTTCCAAGTAAATCCCGGCCACAATGTGGAATTGTGGCCGTTGCGATCCAAATACCAACTGCGGCAACCGCTTCCCCAAACGGCTTTTTTCAGCGACGCTTGCAAGCGATCATTGAAAGTCCGTAACACCTCGGCGCGAAGATTCAAGCTTCGCTTGCCGCTGCGCTGCAAGTCTTGAATGGCGCTCAAAACATAATTTACCTGCGCCTCGATCATGAAAATCATCGAGTTGTGGCCCAAGCCGGAATTCGGTCCGGTCAGCATAAAAAAATTTGGGAAATCTTTTGTCGTGACGCCTAAATAGGCTTCTGCTTTGTCCCGCCATGCGTCGCTCAGTTTTATGCCGTCTTGGCCGGTAATCGGCGCGCTGAACTGATTATCGGTGACATGAAATCCCGTCGCGAAAATCAGCACGTCGACATTTATCTCGGCACCATCCGCGCTAACGATGCCATTCGGCGTGATCTTTCGAATAGCATCGGTCACCAACTCGACGTTCGGCCTCATCAGCGCTGGATAATAATCGTCCGACAGTATCACGCGCTTACAACCGAGCCGATAGTTCGGCGTCACGCGTTTGCGCATGGTTTCGCCGCTGATTTGCCGTTGCATGTGCCGCAGCGCCAACTGTTCGCTGGCTTGCAATAAGTCGGGTTTAAACACAAAGCCGATGACGCGAAGCTCTAATTTCCAATAAATCCACCATCGATAAAAACGCTGCAAAATCGGCAACCAGCGAAATAGCCGATGCTCGACATTCGAAATCGAGCGATCCAGGCGCGGAATGATCCAAGGCGGCGTACGCTGAAATAAATGCAAACGTTTCACTTTCGGCGCAATCTGCGGAACGATTTGAATTGCGCTGGCACCGGTGCCGATGATCGCGACACGCTTGCGGGTCAGATCGCTATTTGGGTTCCACTGTTGTGAATGAAACGATTCGCCGCGAAATGATGCTGCACCCGGAATATCCGGCAGCGCAGGCCGGCTCAATGCGCCCATTCCGGCGATTAGCCATCGGCCGCGAAGATTCGTTCCAGAGCTCGTTGCAATCCGCCAGGTCGCGGATGCGGGTTCAAAATCCGCAGAAATCATTGCGGCGTTAAATCGAATTTTCGAACGCAATTGAAACTGATCGGTGACGCGCCGAAGGTAGTCCCAAATTTCCGGCTGCGGCGAATACATCCGGCTCCAATTCGGATTCGGCGCGAACGAAAACGAATACAGATGCGACGGAACATCGCAAGCGCAGCCTGGATATTGATTCTCGCGCCACGTGCCGCCAACGTCATCGCCTTTTTCCAATAGCAAAAAAGACTCGATGCCGGCTTTTTTTAGCGCGATCGCCATGCCGATACCGGAGAATCCGGTACCGACGATGATAACCTCGTAGTCGATTGCGACGCTTGCGCTGGAAATACTCATATCTTTGTGAATCGTTTGCTCATTGCGATACGGTGCCAAAACGCGCTGCCGGGTTCGCTGTGATTCAGCCCATAGCCGCCCTTGACGGTTGGGGGGTCTTAACCTAATATTCTCAATTGGATCACTGAAGTGGCAAGCCTTGCTGCAACCTTAGTCTAACCGACAATTGCTTCACTTTAATTAATTCAAGACCGGTTTTTTGCCCCGGCTACTTTTCCTCAGGGAACTATGAGCACACCTCCGTCACGCATGAACTGGGATCCCGTCACCCACTATCAAGACGTTAAAGTCGCCGAAGAATACGATCGTGTCCGTTTTGATAGCGCCGCCGGTCGCGTGTTCGAGCGCTTAGAGCGTAACAATATCCGTAAAGCATTTCGTTCGGTTTCCAAATCCGGAAAGATCCTCGATTTACCGTGTGGCACGGGTCGGCTTGCGGCAGCGTTGTTGGACGATGGCTTTACGATTGTTGGCGCCGATATTTCTCCGGCGATGCTGGAAGTAGCAAAACGTCGCCTAGCGCGATTCGGCGGCCGTTTTTCGACGTTAGTTTCCGATGTTAAAGAATTGGCGAAGAGCCAACCGAAATCCTTCGACGCCGCGCTGTGTGCGCGCGTGTTGATGCACTTCCCGGTCGAAGAACAAATTGAGTTTCTCGGCGCGGTCGCGCGCTTGAGCCGCGGCCCCGTGGTATTCACGCAGTCGCTGAATACGCCGTATCACCGCACTCGTCGCAACGTGAAAAAAATGCTCGGCGATACCCACACACCGGCAAATTTTCCCATCACTGAAACCGAACTCAAGCAGCTGTTAAAAGGCGCGAATTTAGTCGAAAAATTCCGCCTGCGTCCGATGGCCTTGGTCACCGAACAAATCATCGTATTCGCCGAACACGCCAAATAATCGGCGCGGCGCCGTGGCGGAGCAGCGCGACAACGCGTCGATTCAGCGCGAGCTAGTCAGTCAATTTCTCACGGCGGGTTTGCCGCAAAGCCCGCCGCCGATCGTCAAAGGCCCGATCTTCCAGGGCGAGCTATCAAAAGTTTTTTACGCCGAGGCAGAAGGATTTCCTTTTCCATTAGCGGTCAAACTCTGTATTTCCCATAGCACCGGGCAGCCCAATCCGGTCGATGCTACCGAGCAATTTCAAGCGTTACACACGATCGCGCCGTTGATGCCCAAAGATGAGCCCTATGCGGTGCCGCAGCCGTTTAAATTGGATGCGCCGAATGGTTTGGTCGCGATTGAATGGATCGATGGGCGCACGCTGACGAGTTGCATAAAAGATTACCGCTTTCCGGTTGCCAAAGTGCTCGCGCTAATCGAACGTGCCGGCATTTGGCTGCGGCATTTTCACGCGACCGGTAGCGAAATTGCCGCGCCTTTAGACGCAAAAAAACAGTTTTCCGAATTTGCCGCGAGCCTTGCGACATCCTCGCTACGTGCCGATCGCGTATTCACGCGCGCCTACGATCAAGTCGAACGCGGTGTGAACGGTGTTGCCACGCAGGAATTTTCCCAAGCGCGATTACATGGTGACTTTAAGACCGATAACTTAATGTTATCCGGCAATCGAATCGTTGGGATGGATATTCAAGCGCGACATAAAAATCTAGTGCTGTGGGATATCGTGCCGTTCTTGAATCGGCTCGGATTGTTTTTCTACTCGCCTCACGGATTGCGGCTACTGCGCCGCCGCAAAGAAATCGAACAGCGTTTTCTAACCGGCTATTTTTCGCGCGAACTCAGTGCGAAAGAGGCCGCAGCAATAGCCTGGTTACGTCTGCTCATTTTGTTGCAACAATGGGACGACCGACACATTTCGATGGCGAACAGTCGCTTGAAACGCATGGTCAACGATTGGACTTATCGACGCGAAGCGAATAGGCTACGCGCCGCGTTGATACGCCGCGCGCCTTAACTTGCTCTAGGGGCATGCTTGGAGAGGCGCATGGATATTGGGCCTCCGGCCATTTATTGACCTATGCGATTCAATGGCCCGAAACACGCGCTAAGATTCGGTTGCCCGCAGGACAAATGTTTTTGTTTCGTCGGGTCGAAAATCACATAGGTCTTAGTTTCGTTTCCGGTATCGTTCGACTCGGAATCGGCGCAATCTTTGCCGCCATAGTCCACCACGGTTTTCAGTTTCAGCGTGTAGAAGCCTTGGCCATCCGGTTCGTCCGCGATGTTAAACGTCACGTCGGAACGTTCGTCGCCGCTCTGCACAAAGCCCGCGCCATCGCTGCGAAATTCATAGACTTCGGTGCAGTTATTTTCACTGCGCGTCCATTGCCATTTGCCGATAAAGGGATGGCGCTCGGGTTTGTCGCCATCGACCGCGACGACCGGAAGCGCCAGCGATAAACAAACAAACGCGAGAAAATATTTCCCGCTTGGGAACATTCGATCGGCTGAAAGCTGTAATGGGTTTGAATTAGAGCGCATAAATTTCTTTGTTCACGACGTTTTCCATGTTGGGATGGCCATCCAATACCGACAAAATATTGCCGACCATCGAGATCGCCATGCGATCGAGCGCCTCGCGCGTCACGCCCGCCATGTGCGGTGCGAGTATCACGTTCGGCAGCCTCAGCAACGGATTCTGCGGGTCCGGCGGCTCGCGTTCGAGTACGTCCAAGCCTGCGCCGGCGATGCGGCCGGTCGTCAGCGCTGTGTGCAACGCGCTTTCATCAATGATGCCGCCACGCGCCGTGTTTACGATGAAGGCCGTTGATTTCATGCGCGCGAATTGTTGATCCGCAATCAGGCCGTTGGTCTCGACATTCTTTGGGCAATGTATCGAAACGAAATCAGCGTGGGTTAAGGCTTCATTCAAATTCGATTCGGGCTGGCAACCGGCGGCGCTGATCTTGGCCGTGTCCACATAGGGATCATAAATGCATACGCGCATGCCGAGCGCCGAGCACATCTTCGCCAGCCGCGTGCCAATTCTACCGAAGCCGACGATCAACAGAGTCTTCTCGAACAGATCGCTCGGCAAACCTTGCGCAATGCGCTGACTCCAACGATTTTCCGTTACCATTGCATGGAACGCCGCGCCGCGCTTGGCAAGGTCCAGCATCAAGTAAAGCGCATGCTCGGCGACCGAAGGTGAGTTTGCGATGCCGGTGATCATGACCGGAACCCGTGCCTGGGTCAGCGCGGGAACGTCGATCAAATCGTAACCGACCCCATGGCGTGCAACGACTTTTACATCGTGGCCGGCCACGAGCTCCGCCTGGCCATAACGCGTCAGGCTTAAGCCCACGCCGGCGGCATTCGCGAGCAACGCGTGAAATTCTGCCGCCGGAATATTCATATCGAACGATATCGCCTCGATATTCGGTCGCTGTTTGATTACCTGCCAGCCAGCCTGCGACATTGAAGAAGCCAGGAGAACTATTTTTTTAGACATTGCTCTATCTTTTCGGTTGATGATTCGCTTATTGTAAGCAAGTTGACGCAGCCGGCAAGGCGAGGAAAAACCCTGGTAACATTATTGTTGAAACGGTGCGCCATTTCAGCAGCCCGTTCAATCGTAAAAATGAAACTAATCGCCGTTCTTAACAAAGGAGAATCGTCATGCGTATCACGCTTCGCTATTTGCTTGCGGTGGCTTTTGCCGCCGCCCTCACATTCTCGTCCGTTTCGGCTGTGCAAGCAGCGACGCGCTACGAATACAAAGCTATCGCCTTGGATAAAGTCGCCGTTTCGAATGCGCAGCAATTGGAACTGCTGTTAAACCAGCTCGGCACCGACGGCTGGTTGCTTATTGAAGTCAGTTCGACTGGGATCGCGGTGTTTCAGCGCGAGAAATAATTCATTATTACGTAGGTTGGGGTGAGCAAAGCGAACCCCAACTCTTAGCTTCAAATCTGAAATTCAACGTGAAAATTT
Organism: Pseudomonadota bacterium; assembly: GCA_031406045.1. GTDB lineage: Bacteria > Pseudomonadota > Gammaproteobacteria > Burkholderiales > JALYOK01 > JALYOK01. The sequence continues at coordinate 10,760 of JANOGO010000022.1, read as the reverse complement.
CGCGTTCATGTTGGGGTTCGTGCCTCACCCCAACTTACGGGCTGTTGGCGACGTGGTGGGTTCGCTACCCGTTAGCCCTTGAGCGTATCTTTCTTCGCTTCCGCTTGTAGCCAGGCTACAAAATTTTTCACGTCGGGGTTGCGCTCGCTGCTTTTGGAGGCGATGACATAGTACGCGCGGGCGGCCACGAACTTGGTGTCGAATGGCGCGTGGAGCGTGCCTTCGCGTATGAAGCGCTTGATCAAGGGGCTGCGCCCGAGCGCCACGCCTTGGCCATTGACTGCCGCGAGCACGATCTGATCGTAGTGGCTGAAATGTAGCGCGCCCGCTGATTCCAAATTGGCCAGCCCGACCGATTGCAGCCACATGGACCAATCGAGAGCGGGTGTGCCGCGATTTAGATCGGCGTAGTGCAACAGGACATGGTGCTTAAGATCGGCGGGCGTTGCCAGCGGGCGCGTGGCGTCGCGCAGCAGGGACGGGGAACACACCGGAAACACTTCCTCGCCGAAGAGCTTGGTGCCGGCCGCCTGCGGCCCGCTGTAGCGAATGGCGAGCTCGATGCCGCTGCGTTCGAGATCGACCAGCTCATTCGAGGCTGAAATTCGCACGTCGACTTTTGGATTTTCCCGCGTGTAGCCCACCAGCCTCGGAATCAACCACAGCGAGGCGAACGCCGGCGTGGTCGTGACGGTGAACGTACGTTCTTCCGCGCGGCCTTGTATTCGTTGCGTTGTTTCCTCGATCCGCCGCAGTACATCCGCCACCGTTTGAAACAGCGCTTCGCCCTCGGGCGTCAAGCTCAATGCGCGCGTGTGCCGTTCAAACAATTGCACGCCGAGCTGGTCTTCGAGCGCCTTGATTTGCCGGCTGACGGCAGATTGCGTCAGAAACAATTCGGCGGCTGCCTTGGTAAAACTTAAGTGCCGTGCCGCGGCCTCAAAGCCTTCGATGAAGTTTAGCGGCGGCAGTTTAAAAGGCTTATTACGCATTCTTAAAATTCATGCATAACATGCGTAAAGATCGTTTGATTTCATGGGTAATTGCCTCAATAATTACATCGTAGCGCATCGTATTTACATGCTTGATACGCATAGATAGGAGATTATCATGAAATTCGATTTAGACCAAAGCACGATTCAACTCGCGGAAGGTAAACTGGTTTCGCTACCCGACGCGAAAGGCTCGACCGTTGCTGTGTTGTGGGGCTCTATCTGGCTAACGCAGGACGGAGACTCGCGCGATTATGAAGTGAATACTGGAGAATCGTTTACGATTCGCGGCGATGGTTTGGTTGTGATCAGCGCATTCGAAAATACCGCGCTAACGGTTCTGCAGCTTTGCGAAAATGTCACGATATCGTCCATAAAACCAAGCGGAAACGCCGGACAGGCTACGGCGTACGACGAGGCGAACGAGATCAATAGTGTACCCAATCTGAGCGGCGATGCGCTGGAGCGATACAAGCGCGGTGCACACAAGTTACGTGCAGAATACATCGCATCCCTGTTCGCAGCGCTGGGCCGCGCGGTTAGTCGCGGCTTTTCCAAGCTGAGCGAGTATGCGGCCGCGTTGTGGCGGAACAATTTTCGCAAGCAGTGGACCGAGCCGCGCCGCCGCTTGTACTGGTAGCGAGCACATTTTGAAAACGATGCACCGCGTGATGGACACTGTTGGCGAGTTACAACGTAGGCATCCATGGAGAATTTGCAATGATCATTGACCACTTCGGTTTTCACGTTAGCGACTTTCCTTCGAGCAAGGCGTTTTACATTCAGGCACTAAAGCCGTTGGGAATTAGCATAGCCAAAGAAGGCGAAGGCTGGGCATTTTTCGGCAAAGATGGGCGAGGACAATTTTGGATCGACTCCTTCGGCAAAAGTCCCGGTGGCATCCACATTGCATTCTCGGCCGAGAGCCGAGAACAAGTTCGCGCGTTCTACGCAGCTGCAATAACCGCAGGCGGCAAAGACAATGGCGCCCCAGGTGTCCGATCACAGTATCACCCAAACTACTACGGTGCCTATGTCATAGACCCCGACGGACACAACCTGGAGGCGGTGTGTCACGTAGCTGAAGTGTAAATTTAAATACGTTGGGATGCGGAACGAACCCTAGCCGCAAATTAAGGCCGTGACACGTTTGCGTTGAATTTGGCAAATCATTTCTTGGTGGGTTAGATTGTCTGGCAAATTCGATAGCAAATTTTGCATTTGAAACGGCATTAAGCGTAAAGGACTACCGATCGCGATTTATAGCATTGCGGAAGGCCAGTTACGGAATTGAAATTGTATACTTACGACTTGCTTCGCCACCGCCAGCGTTTAAAGCGCATCGCGGCGCGCGTTCGTCACGGCGGACATGACATTCCGAAGGAAGATGTGTTGAGGCGATTCGATCGAAGTTGGCAGAATTTTCTAACCGTCTATCGGCCGCTTGCCGATAGCTGGACAGTTTATGATAATTCGGGTGACCAACCTGTGCTGCAGGAGCAGGGGCCATGAAAAGCAAATCAGGCGCGATAAAAAAAAGCGAACTCAGTCTCAGTGTCGGACGTGCATTGAAGCGCGCTAAAAAACGCGCGCACGAAATCGCGCGATTGCACAACACCCCAGTTTATATCTGGAAAGACGGCAAGGTAGTAGCCAGTAAACCCTAGGCATTGTGTTGGGTAGGTTGGGGTGAGGAACGAACCCCAACATCAGTATTGGGTTACCAAAATTCGCGTTAATTTTTGAGAAGAGTTGGGGATCGCTTTGCTCACCCCAACCTACAGGTTCTAATCGAGAACTCGGTTCCGAACCGCCAAAATTCCGAGAGATCCGAGTAGTATCAAAAGCGCGCTTGCTGGCTCTGGAATTGCGGTGGGAATGATCAGTCCCACTTCCGGCACAACTGCAGGCGGACCCGGTGGCGTGCCAGAATCCGTGATTATGCACGCACAAATCGCACCCGGTGGAAGGTCCAGCCACGCGCTACTAGCAGCAGAATTTAGAGCCGCAGTGTCGGTTTCCGCTAGTACGATGCTGGAATAGTTCGGTTCGGTTTGGGTATAAACCAGCGTCGACGCTGGCGCAAGTTCCTGCGTGAGAATAAATGAATACTGATTATTCAAATTGAATTCGGGGGGAGGTATTGGTTCGGCTACGGCGCGCATCATTTGCGATGACATCAATAAGAGCGTGGACGCGACCGTAATTGTTCGGAGTGAAAACATTTTTTTCCTGAATTATTAATTTTAGTTACAACGCTGATATCCACTGATACTGCCTCAGTCAAGGTGTTTTGTAAAGTGTTTGGTCGCTTTTTCTGACGAGGTCTTACTAGCTATTCTCTAATCCCATTGAGTTTAGTGTTTCGAGACGGCATCCCGAAAATGCTTATGGATAGTGGCTTTCATAGAATGCATGGTCACGGGCCAGTATCCATGCGCCTCCTGGCACGATGCTTCAAAACAATCTAACCCTTCGCAACCTCAACATTCCGCAACCGAATATGTAATTCCCGCAATTGCTTTTCGTCCACGGGACTTGGCGCTTGCGTAAGCAAACACTGCGCTCGTTGGGTTTTCGGAAACGCTATAACGTCGCGGATGGATTCTGAACCGGTCATGAGGGTGACTACACGATCCAAGCCGAAGGCGATGCCGCCGTGGGGTGGGGCGCCGTATTGCAGGGCTTCTAGCAAGAACCCGAATTTTAATTGAGCTTCTTCCGCGCCGATGTTGAGTGCGCGGAAGACTTTGCTTTGCACGTCTTCGCGGTGGATACGCACGGAACCGCCGCCCATTTCCCAGCCGTTGAGCACCATGTCGTAAGCCTTTGATAGACACTTGCCGGGATCGGTGGCGAGCCAATCGTCGTGGCCATCTTTCGGCGCGGTGAAGGGGTGATGTAGCGCGACCCAGCGTTTGTCTTCTTCGTCGTATTCGAACATCGGGAAATCCGTGACCCAGAGCGGGCGCCAGGCTTTTTCCGCATAACCTTTTTCGTGGCCGATTTTTCCGCGCAGCGCGCCGAGGGCATCGTTGACGACTTTGGCTTTGTCGGCGCCGAAGAAAATCAGATCGCCATCTTTCGCGCCGCTGCGCTCGACGACGGCTTGCAACGAATCATCGGAAAGATTTTTGACGATGGGCGATTGCATCCCGTCGCGGCCCTTGGCGATTTCGTTGAACTTGATGTAGGCCAAGCCCTTCGCGCCGTAAATGGTGACGAACTGGGTATAGGCATCGATCTCGCCGCGCGACAATTCGCCGCCCTTGGGAATCAACAATCCGGCGACACGCCCACCGACCATATTTGCCGCACCGGCGAAGACTTTGAAATCGACGGTCTTCATCACGTCGGTGAGTTCGGTGAACTTGAACGGCACGCGCAGGTCGGGTTTATCGGAGCCATAGAGCGCCATCGCCTCGCCGTAGGTCATGCGCGGGAACGGATCGGCCAACTCGATATTAGCCGCATCTTTGAACACCTTGCGCATCATGTTTTCCATGATGGCGGTGATTTCCTGTTCGCCGAGGAACGAAGTTTCGATATCGATCTGCGTGAATTCTGGCTGGCGATCGGCGCGCAAATCCTCGTCGCGAAAACACTTGGTGATCTGATAATAGCGATCGAAACCGGAAATCATCAGCAATTGTTTGAACAATTGCGGCGATTGTGGCAGCGCGAAGAATTCCCCCGCGTTGACGCGGCTCGGGACCAAATAATCGCGTGCGCCTTCCGGCGTCGATTTGGTCAGCATCGGCGTTTCGATGTCGATGAAGCCTTCGGCGTCTAGATAGTTGCGCACCGTCATCGCGACTTTGTAACGCAAGCGCAGATTTTTTTGCATCTGTTCGCGGCGCAAATCTAGGAAACGATGGGTGAGGCGCGTGGTTTCGTTCAGGTTTTCGTCGTCGAGCTGGAACGGCGGCGTTAGCGATGGGTTCAGCACTTCGACTGATTGCGCCAACACTTCGATTTCGCCGCTGATCAAATTCGTGTTGGTTGTGCCTGCCGGGCGCTCGCGCACTTTCCCGATAATTTTCAATACAAATTCGTTGCGCACTTTTTCCGCGCCGGCAAATGCCTCGGGCGTGTCAGGATCGATCACAACTTGCACCAAGCCCTCGCGATCGCGCAGGTCGATGAAAATCACACCGCCGTGATCGCGCCGGCGATGGGCCCAGCCGAATAACGTGACGGTTTGGCCGAGGTATTTTTTACTGATAAGACCGCAATAATCTGTACGCATGAAAACTCTAAAAGTAAATCAATGATTGGGAAGTTTGTCCGGGCCGACAACGCCCATCGATACAATATATTTCAACGCTGCTTCGACACTCATGTCGAGCTCGATCACGTCTTTTTTCGGCATGATCATGAAGAAGCCCGAGGTCGGATTGGGCGTGGTGGGAATGAACACGCTGACGTGATCGCCCTGCAGGATTTCTGCAATTTGCCCGCTCGGATGGCCGGTCTGAAACGCGACGGCCCACGCGCCTTGATGGGGGTAACGCACCAACAAGGCTTTGCGAAACGCTTGGCCTTTGCCGGAGAACAGCGTGTCGGAGACTTGCTTGACGCCGCCGTAAATCGTCTTCACCACGGGGATGCGCGCCAATAGGCTTTCCCAGAGCAAAACTAGCCTGCGGCCCAATAGATTCGCGGTTAACAGGCCTGTGACAAACAACAATGCCGCCGTTAAAATCACGCCGACGCCGGGGACATAAAAGCCGAGTAACGTTTCCGGGCGATAGGCTTTCGGGATCAACAGTAAGCTTGCGTCCATCCAACCGTTTAGGAGGTTCAATACCCAAACGGTGATAATCAGCGGGATCCAGACCAGCAGTCCGGTGATGAAATATTTACGCAAGGCTAGGCTTTGGAGCTAGACGAATCGGTACTTGAGCTGGTGCTCGCCGCGGGTTTTTCTGTGGATTTCGTTTCCGACTTCGATTCCGTTTTGGTTTCAGCCTTTGTCTCGGATTTGGTTTCCGACGCTGCTTCCGGCTTGCTGTCCGATTTCGTGTCTTTCGGTTTGCTGCCACCATTTTTGAAATCCGTGGCGTACCAACCGCTTCCCTTTAATTGAAAGCCGGCGGCCGTCAGTTTTTTCGTGAACGTGGCTTTGCCGCATTCCGGACAATCGGTCAACAGCGCGGTGCCGACCTTTTGCAAATACTCTTCTTCGAAGCCGCAGGACGAGCATCGATATTCGTAGATAGGCATAAAAAACTCCAACAAACACAACCCGGTATTATATCCTTATTCACTCAAAATTAGCGTCGACGATGATCATCCTTTCCGCGCGGACGCCTGCGCATTTCGAACTTGCCAACGACTTATTCCGTCAATACGCAGCGGAACTCAATGTCGATTTGTGCTTTCAAGGGTTCGCTGCAGAGCTGGAAAACTTAGCGGCGATGTATAGCGAGCCGTATGGCGAACTGCTGTTAGCGACGGATAGCGATACCGTGATCGGCTGCGTCGCGCTGCGCCGATTTTCGGCGACCGACGCAGAAATGAAGCGCCTTTTTGTCCTGCCGGACCATCGCGAATCGGGCGTTGGCCGCGTCCTCGCGCAACGCATCATTGCGCGCGCGCAAAATCTGGGATATCACCGCATGCTGCTCGATACGCTCGATTCCATGGGCGCGGCAAAGGCGTTGTATCGGTCACTCGGTTTTGAGCCGTGCACCGCTTACTACGACAATCCGATACCGAACACGCTCTATTTCGCGAAAGATCTGCTATTTCGTGGATAATGTGAGATGTATAGATAATCGTTGCATTTAATTTCCGTGTCGACCGAATCTTTCCCGAGCAAAAGTAACTGGCGCACGCCGACGATTGTGCTGATCTGCGCCGGCTTGGTCGTGACATTGTCGATGGGCCTGCGCCACGGGTTTGGATTATTCCTGCAACCGGTCACAACCGATCTCGGCCTGACTCGCCAAAACTTCGCCTTTGCATTGGGCATTCAGAATTTGATGTGGGGATTGGCGCAGCCCTTGACGGGCATGATCGCCGATCGGCTCGGCGCAGGCCGCGTGTTGGTCATTGGTGCTGTCCTTTACGTGCTTGGGCTGGTGTTCATGTCGGTCGCGCACAGCGCTTTCGGCTTGAGCGTTTCTGCTGGATTACTCATTGGGTTGGGGTTAAGCGGCACGACGTTCAGTATTGTTTTCGGCGCCGTCGGCCGCGCGGTCGCGCCGGCGTTCCGTCCGAAAGCGCTCGCGATTGTAGGCGCCGCCGGATCCTTCGGGCAATTCGTCATGGTGCCCGGCACGCACACGTTAATCGCCGGATTCGGCTGGGCAACGGCATTGCTGGTGCTCGCCGTCATGGCGGCGCTCATGGTGCCGCTGGCATCGGCGCTGGCGGAATACCGCGCGCCGAATGCGGACGCGAACGTGCCGCACCAATCGATCATGCAGGCACTGCGCGAAGCGTTTGCGCACAATGGTTTCAAGTTACTCACGCTCGGATATTTTGTCTGCGGCTTTCAAGTCGTGTTCATCGGTGTGCATTTGCCGTCCTACATCATCGATAAGGGGCTGACTGCAAAACACGGCATGATTGCGCTGGCGCTAATCGGTTTATTCAACGTGATCGGCAGCTATTCCTGGGGCAGCATGGGCGCTCACTATTCCAAGAAGAATTTACTGGCGCTGATTTATCTGCTGCGCGGTTTTGTCATCGCCGCGTTTTTGCTGGTGCCCATTTCGCCGTTGTCAGTTTATTTATTCGCTGCGAGTATTGGCTTATTGTGGCTAGGCACCGTGCCGCTGACCAGTTCCGTCGTCGCGCAAATATTTGGTGTTAAATATCTATCGATGTTGTCCGGGTTCGTGTTCATGAGCCATCAAGTCGGCAGCTTCGCCGGCGCGTGGCTCGGCGGTTATTTATTCGATAAAACCGGCTCGTACCAAATGGTATGGCTCATCTCGATTGCGCTGAGTGTTGCCGCGGCGTTGGCGAATTGGCCGATCGACGAACGGCCGCTGGAACGTTTGAAGCTGCGCGAAAGCGCCCCCTGAGCATGACGCCATTGCCCCGAAAGCCGCTCCAGCTCTTGCTCTTGGCGATGCTCGCCGCGGCGATGTTGGTCGGGTTCCGGGCTTACGTCGGGCCAAACGCAGTTCTCGATTTCGCCAATCAATTATTTTTTTGCTGAGGAAATTGAGCATGAAACGCGGCTACAAAGAAATGGTCGATGAGGCCTTTGCCGAGGTCAAAACTTTAACGACGGCGGAGGCGATGCAAAAAGCGAACGATCCTAACGTCGTATTCGTCGATGTGCGCGATATCCGTGAATTGGAACGCGAAGGATTAGTGCCGGGATCGTTTCACGCGCCGCGCGGCATGTTGGAATTTTGGATCGATCCCGACAGCCCATATCACAAGCCGATTTTTGCCGAGGCAAAACAGTTTATTTTTTACTGTGCCGCCGGATGGCGCTCGGCGCTGTCGACTAAATTGGCACAGGACATGGGCTTGGAAAACGTCGCGCATATCGAAGGTGGGTTTGGCGCTTGGAAAGAAGCGGGCGGCCCCGTTGTTGAAAAGAATAGCAAACCTAAGGCATAATTTAGGTGGGGATATAAGCGTTTCGAGCCAGCCCATGAATCGTTTGACGAGGTCGACTAATTTTAAAGGGCGTCAGCAGTCCATGTCTCGCCTAGGGATGCGACGTGGGTATGCCCTGCTCGCGCTAGTTGCGTTGCTGTCGCAGGCATTGCTGCCGACGTTGCGGCTGGCAACGCTTCCCGCCGGCGAGCTGCGCGCCGAAGCAATTCTAGCGACGGCGCTATGTTCGAAGCCAAACCTCAGCGTCGCGGATCGAGTCGACGCGCTGCTCAATCCGGGTAAGCAGCATGGCAGCAAGCAGCATCGCTGTGATGCGTGCCCGCAGAATGTCGATGCCGCAGTCGCCCTTGTTGTTACAGTGCCGAAGCTTGCCGTGTTTTCCGATGCAAGGGCGGCGGTACATGCAATTCCCGGTGCGCGGTTTACATTCGCACGCGCCCTAGTTCCACCCTCTCGCGCTCCCCCCGTTTTTTCCTAAACGAAAAATTAATCGCCCCGTCGTTTCAGTGCGGCGAGGCTTTGTCTTACTTTTTGTTCCGGAGAAAATAATGGGTAACCCTAATCGAATCAGTTTATTTTTGCTAACGCTATTCGTCAGCGCAAATGCGTCGGCGAATTGCGGGAGCGGATTTTGTTCAATCAACACCAATTCGGAGATCCAAGATGGTCCTTTGGCAACGGGATTGAGCTTGAACGTGCGTTACGAGTACGTCGATCTCGATCAGCCTCGCGAAGGCACAAATAAGATCGGCGCGCGCGGCGAGCCGGGCGAACACGACGAGTTGGAAACCACCAATAGCAATCTGCTGCTCAGTCTGGACTATATGTTCGATCAAACCTGGGGAGTTGGTATTCAGTTACCTTACCTAAATCGCAAACACGCGCACATCCATAACCCCCACGAAGACGCTATCGCGAATGGCGAAGAAGCGGAGCGCGAAGAATGGAAATTTTCCGGCATCGGCGATGCACGTGCGGTGGGCCGTTATCGGTTTGAGTTTGGCAATACGAGCTTAGGCTTACATGCCGGCTTGAAATTTCCAACCGGTAGCACCGATGGCAAAAACGATGCGGGCGAGGAGGCCGAGCGCACCCTTCAACTTGGTTCCGGCAGCACCGATCTGATCGCCGGTTTGTTTGCTAGAGGCGCTATCGGCGAAACGCCATTGCGATGGTTTGCACAAACGCAATTTCAGCATGCGATTGCTACCAAGAATGAGTTTCGTCCCGGCGACGAAATAACGCTCGATGTCGGTGTGCGTTATCTGGTCACCGACAATTTGACCGCGAACCTACAAGTCAATACGCGCTATAAACGCCGCGACGGCGGCGCCAACGCCGAGCCGGCCGAATCCGGTGGGAAATTCGCCTACATTTCTCCCGGCATTAGCTATGCGTTTGCCGGCGGGTTTCAGATTTATGGCTATGTGCAAGTGCCGCTGTATCAAAACGTCAATGGCGTACAACTGACGCAGAGCACCAGTTATGTTGCCGGGGTGGGTTATCGTTTTTAGCCGTTAAGAAATACTGCTAAGCGAGGTTGATCCGCAACACCTGTCATTGCGAGCGAATGCGAAGCAATCTCGCTTTTCCGAGACGGTAAACGTCGAGATCGCCACGTCGCCCTTCGGGCTCCTCGCGATGACCCGAGCTCGTAGGGCGGGTCCTACCCGCCAATACGGCCTCGATTACCCCGCGCGCAGCGCATCGACAATCTTCATCCGCGACGCTCGCGCCGCGGGTAAAAACCCGCCGAGCACGCCCATAATCAGCGAAAACAACAACGCGTTGATGACAATTTTCGACGTTAACGTGAAGCTGAACGCAAGCTCGGCGAAGGTCTGCCAGTTCATCGTGGAAATAGTAAAAAGTTGCATGAACGAGGCGAAGAAAATACCGATGCCGCCACCGACCAGCGCGAGGAAAATCGATTCCATTAAGAACGTCGCCATAATGCTGGAGCGTCGAAATCCGAGCGCGCGCAGCGTGCCGATTTCGCCGGTGCGATTGGCGACCGCGGCGTACATCGTGATCATCGCGCCGATGGTTGCGCCGAGCGAAAAAATCACGCTTAACGTGAGCCCCAAGTAGCTGATGAATTTCGATAACACTTCCGATTGCTCGGCGTAAAAAACGCGCTCGCGTTTGGCTTCGAGCGTTAAGCGCTGATCGTTTTCCAAG
>JANOGO010000425.1:0-4252 GCA_031406045.1 Pseudomonadota bacterium | reverse complement strand
GGTCGCTCTTAATATTTTCTATTTAAAAATGATAAATGGCGCGAAAAAAAAATATCGACGCAGCATTTTGTTTATTTTTTAGGCGATATTTTTTGTTCCCAACGCTGGATCATGACGAAATCGGACTTATTCAGAGCTTTCTTCGCGCGACTTAGTCCGCAATATCATTCGATCACCCGACTGAGTCACCTCCATATGGCGCAGGATATTCTGGCCCAACAATCCGACTTCGCCGACGCCGCTGATCACCGCGATGGTGACATTGTCGATACGCAATCCGCCGACGGTGACACTTTGACGTGGCACGGTCTCGCCGGGCGCGTGGCCGTTCGCCGTGCTGAATGTCGCCGGATAGCCCTTCGGCAATCCGGCCGCGCGCGCCGCTTGCGCGTCGATCGCGACCGTGGTGGCACCGGTGTCGACCATGAATGTGATCGGATGGCCGTTAATCGCGCCTTCGACAAAATAATGGCCATTGCGCGAGCGCGGAATGACGATTTCCATCGCGCCATTGTTCGAGACGGCGACACTGGCGACCTTCGGCGCGGTTAGCGCGTTCATGCCGAAATAAACCACGACGACCAGTGAAATCCAAAACAATAAATATACAATGTTGGTCTTGCCAGCAAGCGCATGGCGCTTACTCCGTGGCGCTGCATGCTTGGAGAGCCGCTCTGGGCTTGCCTTTCCGGGCAATGGCATTTTGCGGTTCACAATGCGCCGAATAAGAACCAACGGCCTAATTGCAGCGCAACCGTGGCGCCGAGCAGTGCAACTAAAATGTAGATCCAGCGTTTAAGCGCACGGTGTTCGCGTTCCAGTTTAGTGAAGTAGGTTTCCAGCGCGCTCGGCGCTTGGCGATCGAGATAGCTGCGCGCGAGGCGCGGCAGCTGCGGCAGAATCGTCGCCCACAACGGCGCTTCTTCTTTGATGTTGCGCACCAGCGCACGCCAGCCGATTTGGTCGCGCATCCAACGTTTCAGCACCGGCTTGGCGATCGGAATGATATCCAAATCGGGATCGAGTTGGCGTCCCAGCCCTTCGATTTGCAGCAAGGTTTTTTGCAGCAATACCAACTGCGGTTGAATTTCCATTTTAAAGCGGCGCGACACATCGAACAGCCGCAGCAATAAATTACCGAACGAAATATCTTTAATTGGTTTACCGAATATCGGCTCGCACACGCTGCGAATCGCGCCTTCGAATTCGTCGACGCGCGTGTTCTTCGGCACCCAGCCCGCCTCGACGTGCGCCCGCGCGACACGGCCATAATCGCGATCGAAAAATGCCATGAAGTTTTGCGCTAGGTATTGTTTGTCGCGCTCGGCCAACGAACCCATGATGCCGAAATCAATGCCGGAATAACGGCCGTCGCGCAGCACGAAGATATTTCCCGGATGCATATCGGCGTGGAAAAACGCATCGCGGAAAACCTGCGTGAAAAATATTTCGACGCCATCGCGCGACAAACGTTTGATGTCGATGTTGTGCTTTTGTAATTGCGCGACGTCGTTGACCGGAATCGCGTCGATGCGCTCCATCACCAACACTTTTTTGCGGCAATAATCCCAAAACATTTCCGGCACGTAGAGCAAGCGGCCGTCGGCGAAATTACGCCGCAATTGACTGCCGTTGGCCGCTTCGCGAATCATGTCGAGTTCGTCGAGAATGGTTGTTTCGAACTCGCGAACCACGTCGTGCGGGCGTAACCGCTTGCCGTCCGGCAATAATTTTTCCACTAATACGGCGAGCACTTTTAGCAGTGCGACGTCATCGCGAATCGCAAACTCGATTTTGGGACGGACGATTTTGATTGCCGCTTCGCGCCCTGCTTCTTTACCGCCGGCGATGATGGCGAAATGCACTTGCGCAATCGAGGCGCTCGCGACCGGCGTGAGATTAAAGTCACGAAAAATTTGCGTGTATGGCTCGCCATAAGCCGCATTCAGCGCGGCGGTGACTTCGTGCTCGGCAAACGGCGGCACACGATCCTGCAACTTAGTGAGTTCAGCAATGATATCGGCCGGAATCAGATCGGGCCGCACCGACAAAAGTTGGCCAAATTTCACGAACGTCGGCCCAAGCCGCTCCAACGCCAAGCGCAAGCGCGCCGCGCGCGGTCGCCCGAGCGGGCGCCAAAAAAGTAATGCACGGCAAAAGGTGCGCAGCCAGCCGACACGTTTGCCGGACGGCAAGAATTCATCCAGGCCGTAGGCAAAGATCACATAGAAAATTTTTAGGAAACGAATGAGGCGCATTGATGGTTTTAGTGCCGGTTAACCGGCACTACTGTCGCGACACTAGCATCTCAATACGCTTTTCCAATCGCGCCACAGCGTCGCGCAATTCATCGACCGAACTGATAAATGCAGCGACGTCGTCGGATTTCGCGATAGTCGGGCGTTCTTCCGTCCAAAAGTCTTTCGACATTTGCAGGAAGCTATTCGTCGACTCCTTTGCCCAAGCACTCACATTCCGAGCGGCCGATCCGACGCGATGCGCCGCGATGTCACCGACAACTTTGCTCAGGTCTTCCTCATAATCCCATTGCAAATTTTGCGCGATATAGGCGAGGGTTTGCGCCAGCGACGTATCGCCGGTAATCACGGCTTCGTTCAACGCCGCAGCGCGGTCGATCGCTGCTCGCAGCAGCAACGAGACGGACATTTCGATCGTGACATCCGGCTCGGCGCTGGACGAAGCTACGCGTAACTCGCCGTTCGGGTCGATGCAAAATCGAAGCGCAATAGGCCCGGCGCGCACGGCGATGATTTTGCCGGCATGAGGCGCTAAACGTTGCAGTGCCCATGGCGCGCTCTTTAGCACATGGTTGACCGAAGCAGCGGATGGCGAGCCTAGCATTTGAAGCCACGATGCGCCGCGACCACACCGGCGGAAAGATTAAAGTATTCGACGTTAGCCAGCCCGGCGGTCGCCATCATAGTTTTCAATGTTTCCTGATCGGGATGCATGCGAATCGACTCGGCTAAATAGCGATAACTCGCTTCGTCGCGCGCGATGTATTTGCCGAGGATCGGCAAAACGTTGAATGAATAGGCGTCGTACGCAGGTTTAAGCGGTTCCCAAACTTTCGAGAATTCCAAGATGATCACTCGCCCGCCGGGCCGCAACACGTGCTGCATTTCGGCAAGCGCTCGATCTTTGTGGGTCATGTTGCGCAGACCAAATGCGCAGGTGACCACGTCAAAATAGTTTGGCGGGAAGGGTAGTTTTTCGGCATCGCAAAGCAGAGCCGGGCAAGTAACCCCTTCGTTGATCAACCGGTCGCGCCCTACTTTTAGCATGGATGGATTAATATCGGTCAGCCACATTTCGCCCTGTGTGCCGATGTTCTTGGAAAATAATCTAACCAAATCGCCGCTGCCGCCGGCGAGGTCTAACAGCCGTTCGTTTGGCTTCAGTGCGGCGAGGCGCACGGCAAAGCGCTTCCAGACGCGATGTAATCCAGCCGACATGAAATCGTTCATCACGTCATAGCGATTCGCCACCGAATGAAATACATCGGCGACTTTGCCGGCCTTGGCGTCTTCGTCAACCTGGTTAAAACCGAAATCCGTTATTTTGCTCATGGTGCCTCGCGGCTTGCGCCGGCCTCCTGCATACGCGAGAGATAAGCTTGCCACCACTGCGTTTGATTTTCACCGAGTTCGTTAAGATAGTCCCAAGAATAAATACCGGTATTGTGGCCGTCGGAAAAATGAATTTGAATGGCGTAATTGCCGACCGGGTCAAGCTTGGTCACGCCGACTTGCTTTTTTCCGGCTTGCAAAACCTCTTGGCCGGGGCCGTGCCCGCGTACTTCCGCGGACGGCGAATAGACCCGCAGATATTCGAACGGCATGCGAAAACTCGCGCCGCTGTCGAACGCGATTTCCAGCAAATGCGAAACTTGATGAACCTTTATTTCTACCGGGTGGGGCATGGGATGAATGTGAAATTGCTTGCCGCGAAAAACAAGATTATGCGGGATTGTTGCCGTACGCGACAAATTACTGCATATTTATGTAGTGTAACAAACCTGTCATATGCATGAACTATGCTTGAAACATAAATGTAATCTAGGAATATTATGGCTGCGCGCATATTGGTCGTCGAAGACGAACCGGCAATTCAAGAATTGCTTGCATTGACACTTTCCCAAGCGGGACATCAAGCTGTTCTGGCCGGAGATGCCGCCGAGGCTTAACAACAGACTCAAGACGTACTGCCGGATTTAATCCTACTGGAATGG